>CBINKF010000347.1:0-4148 GCA_966251115.1 uncultured Cellvibrio sp. | reverse complement strand
GCTCGTCGGGCTCATAACCCGAAGGTCGTTGGTTCAAATCCAGCCCCCGCAACCAATTTTGTTTTATGGCTGAGACCTGTCAGCGGTAAAACCGGCATGCGCGCAGCGCTGCCAGTGACATAACAAGATTGCTCCGCAAAGCAGCAGTCTTGGGTCGAGAGCCCCTTTATGGGGCTTTTTTGTATTTGTCGTTTTTGGGTCTGAAGCATCCTTCGGTCCCGGTCGCACTGGCCTGCGGCTGAGTCAGCAGTAATCGATGAATGGGCCTTGGGCCCATTTTTGTTTTTTGCGCCCAGAAAATCTGGCGCCAGTAATCGTGGATATTAGCCAATGGCATCCAAGCAAGAATTGTTAACCGAGATGCTTACCCCCGTGGTGGTCTCTCTGGATTGTGAACTCTGGGGCCTGGAGTACCTGACCCAGGGGCGTTTTACTACGCTGCGTATTTTTATCGATGGCCCGAATGGAGTCTCGCTCGACGACTGCGAAAAAGTCAGTCGTCAAATCAGCAGTGTGCTGGATGTAGAAGATCCTATTGATGGCGAGTACACCCTGGAGGTTTCCTCGCCCGGTTTGGATCGCCCGCTCTACAACCAGGCGCAATACGCGCGCTATATCGGCGAAACCGTGAGTTTGCGCATGCGTGTTGCCCATGGCGGCCGCCGCCGTTTTAAAGGTGTCATCCTCAAGGTGGAAAATAACACCCTGACACTCAAGGTCGATAATGAAGAGTTCGCCCTGCTGATTGACAGCATTGACAAGGGCAACCTGGAGCCGCGCTACGAAGACATACTGCGTGAGCACGCCGACAAGCAGGATTAATTTTTCGATTTAATTTTTTACTGAAAGCAATTGAGATTCCCAACTCCCTGTTTGGGCAAATGGAAACCTAAACCAGACAAAATCTGGCTTGAGGAGTAAACCGAGGCACATCAATGAATAAAGAAATTTTACTGGTCGCTGATGCAGTGTCAAACGAGAAGGGTGTTGACAAAGAGCTGATTTTCCAAGCGATTGAAACTGCGCTGGCGACGGCTACTAAAAAGCGTTTTGATGAAGACTCAACCATCGAAGTAAGCATCAATCGCACCACCGGTGACTATGAAACCTGGCGCAGTTGGGAGGTGGTTGGTGACGATGTACTGGCTGAATTGGGTACCCAGTTCACCACTGAAGAGGCCGCCGAAAAAGATGCCTCGCTGAAAGTGGGGGATATCTATCGCGAAAAAATTGAGAACGCCGAATTTGGTCGTATCGCCGCGCAAACTGCCAAACAAGTTATTGTGCAAAAAGTTCGCGAAGCCGAGCGCGCGCAAATGGTTGATGAGTACCGCGACCGCATGGGCGACCTGGTGAGTGGTACGGTTAAAAAAGTAACTCGCGACAGCATTATTGTCGACCTGGGCAACAATGCTGAGGGTGTTTTGCCGCGCGATCAGCTGATTGGCCGCGAAATTTTCCGCATGGGCGATCGCGTGCGTGCGCTGCTGCTGGATGTGCGCACCGAAGCGCGCGGCCCGCAATTATTGTTGAGCCGTTCTGCACCGCAGATGCTGGTTGAGCTGTTCAAAATCGAAGTGCCGGAAATTGCTGAAGAGGTGATTGAAATTAAAGGCGCGGCGCGCGATCCAGGTCTGCGTGCGAAAATCGCGGTTAAAACCAATGACGGTCGTATTGATCCGGTTGGTGCTTGCGTAGGTATGCGCGGTTCGCGTGTGCAGGCGGTATCCAATGAGCTGGGGGGCGAGCGCGTTGATATTGTGCTTTGGGATGACAACCCGGCGCAGTTTGTGATCAATGCCATGTCGCCTGCCGAAATCGAATCCATTGTGGTGGATGAAGATGCGCGCGCTATGGATCTTGCGGTAAATGAAGACAATCTGGCCATGGCAATTGGCCGCGGCGGTCAAAACGTGCGTCTGGCTTGTGATCTCACTGGCTGGAACATCAACGTGATGAGCGTTGCCGATTGGCAGGCCAAGCAAGAAGCTGAGTCAGGTTCCTACATTCAAATGTTTATGAGCGCATTGGATGTGGATGAAGACATTGCCGGTGTGCTGGTGGAAGAAGGCTTCACTACCCTCGAAGAAGTGGCCTATGTTCCGCTCGAAGAAATGCTCGCCATTGAAGGTTTCGATGAAGACATCGCCGAAGAGCTGCGCGCGCGCGCTAAAGATGCGCTGCTCACCCAGGCGCTGGCATCGGAAGAGCGTCTTGAAGGCGTTGCTCCGGCGGAAGATCTGCTCAGTATGGAAGGTATGGATCAAGCATTGGCGCTGGAGCTGGCCGCGCGCGGCATAGTGACCATGGAAGATCTGGCTGAGCAGTCAGTTGATGATCTGATAGATATCAAAGGTGTTGATGAGACTCGCGCAGCGGCACTGATTATGAAAGCGCGCGAGCCCTGGTTTGCCTGAAAGTGAGCCAAAAACCTAACCTAAGGCAACCTAAATCCTGAGGAACAACAATGGCAGAAGTAACCGTTAACGAACTCGCCACTTCCATAGGTGCTCCGGTAGAGCGCCTATTAAAACAAATGCAGGAAGCGGGACTACAACACAAATCCGCAACCGCCAAAGTCTCTGAAGAAGACAAGCAGCGGCTGCTCGCATTTTTAAAAAGCAGCCATGGTGAGGCTGCCGGTGAGCCGCGCAAGATTACCTTGCAGCGCAAAACCACCACTACCATCAAAACCGGTACGGGTAATGCACGCAAAACGGTAAATGTTGAAGTGCGTAAGAAGCGCACCTACGTCAAGCGTGAGGACGAAGTGGCCGAATCCAATCTCGTCGAACAGTCACCTGAGCTGGAGCAAGAGCTAGATACTCTGGTTGAAGAGGCGCCTGCGCCCGAGCCGGTGGTTGAAGTTGCGCCCGAGCCAGAACCAGTGGAGGAACCGGTGATCGCCGAAGCTGCGGAGACCTCGACTGAGGCGGCCACAGAGGAAGCTGCACCTGCCCGCTTCTCCTTTACCGATGGGGTTGAGGAAAAACGCCGCGCGGCTATTGAGCGGCGTCAGGCCGAAGAGGCGGCCCGTCAGGCCGAACTCAAAGCTCTGGAAGAGACCAAGCGCCTCGCGGAAGAAGCCAAGCGCAAAGAGCGCAGCGATAAGCCTGTGGACAAGAATGCCAAGGCAGCCAAACCCGTTGCCGCCAAGCCGCGCCCCGCTGACGCGGCAGTGCCTGAGCGCGATGACAAACCTGTCCACGTCAACAAAAAATCCCATCGTCGCGAGGATGACTTTGACGAGGAAGAGGGTGATGCTCGCGGCCATAAGCGCGCGGCAGGCAAGGCAGTTAAAAAAGGTGCCCCGGGTGCCGCTGGTCCGAAAAAGTCCAGTAAAATTGATTTGCTCGCCTTTACTGGCGATGATGAAGACAGCGATTTGCTGGCGCGCCGCAGTCACATTCGCGCGCACCACAAAAAGACCAACAAACACGCCTTTAAGAAACCGACGACTCAAATTGTGCACGAAATTAATATTCCTGAAACCATTGTTGTGTCTGAACTGGCGCAGCGTCTCACCATTAAGGTGGGCGAACTAATCAAGCGCTTGATGAAGATGGGCATTATGGCTTCCATGAACGAAGTCATCGACCAGGACACAGCGGTACTTATCGTTGAGGAGTTGGGTCACAAAGCCAATCTGGTCGGCGAGAACGACATTGAACACGCCCTGGAGAAATCCCTGGAAACTGAAGGCGAGCTGGTAACCCGTGCGCCTGTGGTGACTGTGATGGGCCACGTTGACCATGGTAAAACCTCGCTGCTGGATTACATCCGTAAAGCCAAGGTGGCTGCCGGTGAAGCTGGCGGTATTACCCAGCACATTGGCGCCTACCGTGTGCAGACCTCACGCGGCGAAATCACCTTCCTCGATACCCCCGGCCACGCCGCATTTACTGCTATGCGCGCCCGCGGTGCCAAAGCTACTGACGTAGTGATCCTGGTGGTGGCGGCGGACGACGGTGTAATGCCGCAAACCGAAGAGGCGATTCTGCACGCCCGCGCTGCAGAGGTGCCCATCATTGTGGCCATCAACAAGTGCGATAAGCACTCTGCTGATCCGGATCGCGTTACCAACGAATTGGTTGCCAAGTGCGTTATCCACGAAGCCTATGGCGGCGATACCCAGTTTATCCAGGTCT
>CBINKF010000346.1:0-4154 GCA_966251115.1 uncultured Cellvibrio sp. | reverse complement strand
GCACCCAGGTGTTTCACGACCAGACTGTGTCGCTTGAGCCCGGTCGCCACCAGCTGCGCCTGGTGGATCAGCAGGGCCATGAACTGGTGCGCTGGTTTAAAGTCATTGGTAAAAATACAAAATAACCTTTAACAGGGGAGCTGGGCACCTATGCAGATGCGAATTTTAATACTGGTGTTAACGGGCATGTTGGCCAGCTGTGCCAGCATGAATGAGCAGGAGTGCATGCGCGCCGACTGGAAGCTGATAGGCTTTGAGGATGGCAGTAAAGGCAAGGCGCAATCGACCATTGGCAATTACCGAAAAGATTGTGCCAAAGTTAATGTGGTGCCGGATCTGGCGCGCTATCAACAGGGCCACGCAGAGGGCGCCAGGCAGTACTGTGTAAAAGCCAATGGTTACAGTGCCGGTGTAAGCGGTGGGGCCTACTATGGAATCTGCCCCAAAAATCAGGAGCCAGTGTTTTTAGCGGCGTACCGCGACGGTCAGCAGTTGTACTTCCTGCAGCGCGATGCGCGCAATATGCAGTCGGCTGTGGATCGCGATCAAAAGGACCTGGAAGCTTGCCAGGAAAAAATTAAAGTGCGTGAGCAGGACATCATCAGTTCGCACAGCACCTCTACAGAGCGCCGCGAGGCGCTGGATGATTTAGCGGATCTGCGCAAACAGCTAGTAGACTATCAAAGCCAACTGGAGCGCGATCAGCGTCAACTGCACCACCTGCAGCGCGATGCCAATAGTTTGCAGCTGGAACATCAGCGCATGGGTTATTAATCAAGAGAAATTTTGCGTGACTAAACGTGGTTATTTTCCCGGTTTGAATTTGCAGATACTGCTTGCCGCCCTGGTGGGCCTGGCCCTGGGCGTTGCCTTGCAAGCGCTCGACACCCAGAGTGAGCTGCGCAACCAGGGGTTGTATTGGGCGGGCCTGCTGGGTGGGGTTTTTATCGATTTGCTCAAAATGATTTTAATCCCGCTGATTTTCACCTCCATTGTTGTGGGGGTAGCCAATTTGCAAGCGCATCATCAGGCCAATCGCGTGTGGAAAATCACCCTCGCATTTTTTGTGGGTTCCATGGTGTTGGCCATGCTCCTGGCGCTGGTGGCCACCAACTGGGTTAAACCCGGTGCCCATTTGCACCTGGCCATGTTTGCCGATGCCATGCACAACTTCGAGGCCAGGCAACTCACACCGGCGGAATTTGCCGTGCAATTTTTTCACAGCCTGTTTCAAAATCCTTTCGCCGCCCTGGCGCAGGGCAATATTTTACCCGTGGTGGTTTTCGCGCTCTTCCTCGGTATTGCGTTAGTGGCGGGCGGTACGCGCTATCAACATCTGCTAAAAGTGTTGCAGGAATTTTTGGATTTGCTGATGCGCATGGTGGGCTGGATTATGCGCCTGGCCCCACTGGGAATACTTGCACTGCTCAGCAAATTGGTTGCCACCCAAAACAGCCAGCTGCTCGCCAGCATGGGCGAGTTCATCGCGTTAATTTTCGCCATTACCCTGATTCACGGCGCGCTAATTTTGCCCGGGCTTTTGTATCTGTTTACCAAAAAAAATCCGCTCTGGTTTTGGCGCGGCGCGCGCGAGGCGCTGATTACCGCCTTTGCCACCAGCAGCAGCTCGGCCACCCTGCCCATCAGCCTGAATAACGCCGAGGAAAACCTAAAGGTGCGCAAAGAGGTCGCTGGTTTCGTATTGCCGCTCGGCGCCACTATGAATATGGACGGCACGGCGCTCTACGAGGCCTCGGCGGCACTGTTTGTTGCCAGCCTGGCCGGTATAGATTTATCCATTGGGCAGCAGCTTGTGGTGATGTTTACCGCGATGGTCGCATCAATGGGCGCACCGGGTATTCCCAGCGCCGGCATGGTTACCATGGTGATGGTGTTGCAAGCTGTGGGTCTGCCCGCCGAAGCCATAGCGATTTTACTGCCCATTGATCGCCTGCTGGATACCATTCGCACCGCTGTTAACGTCGAGGGCGATTTGGTTGCCAGCCTGGTGGTCGACCAGGCGCTGAACAAACCGGCCTGATCCGCTTCTGTTTCCGTTGACTATACTGAGACAGACGCGCCCGGCAGGGCGAGCAGGCAACAATAAAAAAATAACAATGATGTGGAAACAAAAATCATGAATCGCCTAATGCTCTTTGCGCTCTGGCTGTTGGGTACTTGCATCCTCGGCAACCAGGTACTGGCTGCACCGGCTAAAGGTCAGATGCTCGACATTAAAGTACCTCCCCCCGAGGTATCAGCGGGCGCGCACGTCGTATATTTTGAGCAGTTACTGCAATTGGCATTGCATAAAACAGAGGAAGATTTTGGCCCCTTTGTCATTCACCGAGCCAAACAGGCCTACACTAGCAAACGGCTGCTGAGCGAATTAAAGCGCACAGACGGCGCGGTCGATGTTATCTGGACCTCCAATAGCAATCAGCGCGAACGCGAACTTATGCCAATAAAAATTTCAATTTTACGCGGCCTGAACAGTTACCGCGTATTTTTAATTCGCGCCGACCAACAGTCGCTGTTTGATAGGGTTAACAGCCTGGCGCAGCTGCGCGAACTGCAGGCCGGCCAGGGGGCGCAGTGGCCGGATACCCAGGTATTGGAACAAAATCAATTGCCGGTTATGGCAGTGGCCAATTCCAATTTACTGTTTGAAATGCTCGCCAATAAACGCTTTGATTATTTTCCCCGCGGCCTCTACGAGGTGTGGAACGAACAGGCCAAATTCGCGCGCCTGGGTTTGGTAGTAGAACGACATCTGCTACTTCACTATCCAGCACCCATTTATTTTTTTGTAAGTAAACAGAACAAATCCCTGGCCGCGCGCATAAAGTTGGGGTTGGAGCGCGCCCAGGCTGATGGCAGTTTTGAGCAATTATTTTTTAGTGTGGAAGGATTTAAACGTGGCTACCAGGAGCTGCAGCAGGGAGACCGCCTTAAGTTCGACTTGATAAGCGATTTTCAGGATATGGATTAAATGCAAACCATTTAGTTTGATAGCATATTCAGATTAATAGACCCTTCACTTAAGGCTCTGTTAAGTTTTCCGTTACAGCATTGTGCGTATTTAGCGGTAAAAAAACAGAGTATCCGCACCTATATTCCTTGGTCCAGTCATTCGGTTAATTCACCATAATTCAATATCAGGTATTCACCAATCGAGGTTAAGCATGCACGGACAATCATTAGCGCTTAGCAAAGTTCCAGAAGTAACATTAATTTTCTGGATCACCAAAATCCTCGCAACCACACTGGGAGAAACGGCTGGCGATGCCGTCTCCATGTCCATGGATTTAGGTTATTTAACAAGTTCCGCTATTTTTCTGGTGCTGTTCGGTGCTTCAGTACTAGTGCAAATTAAAGCCAAGGCTTTTCATCCGGTTATTTATTGGCTAACCATCATTACCACCACCACGTTGGGAACCACAGTAGCCGATTTTGCCGATCGTTCGCTGGGCATAGGTTACGCCGGCGGGTCCAGCTTGCTGCTAGTCTTATTGCTCGCCTCGCTTGCGCTTTGGTATTTCACATTGGGAACCGTAGCCGTTGGTTCGGTGAGTTCCGCAAAAGCTGAAATTTTTTATTGGGTCACCATCATGTTTTCGCAAACCCTGGGCACCGCCCTGGGCGATTGGGTGGCGGACACCGAAGGCTTGGGCTTTGCTGCCAGCACAATTATTTTCTCCAGCCTGCTCGCCGCCCTGGCGCTGGCTTACCAATTTACCCGCATCTCCCACACGTTGTTATTTTGGGCGGCGTTTATATTAACTCGCCCTCTGGGCGCCGTTGTCGGTGATCTACTGGATAAACCCTTCGATAGCGGTGGCTTGGAAATCAGTCGCTATTGGGCATCGGCAGCGCTATTGGTCGCCATAGTGGTAATGCAATGGCTATTTAGGCAAAAACAACAGCAGGGCGAATAACGTTTGCTGCATGCTATCCTTTTCAACCGATAGAGTAGATTTTGATTTTTTGAACTCCGATCTATCTACTTGAGGTCACAGCTACAATCCTATCCTCCCGCGCGACAAATCAAATATAAAAGCAGTGGCCCCGGGGCTGTAGTTAACACCAAGCGCAGACTGCTTGCCGATCAATAAGCTGGCGAATATTACCCTTTCAAAATATTGGGTGAAACC
>CBINKF010000345.1:0-4169 GCA_966251115.1 uncultured Cellvibrio sp. | reverse complement strand
GTCGCCCAGGGCGTCATTTTTCAAAAACAGCTCAAAGGTGGGTGGATTAAGCTCCATCCCCTCTTGCACTCCCAGGCGACGCACCAGCGAGCCGGCGGCGTAGTTGCGCACCACACACTCCACCGGAATCATCTCCATGGTTTTTACCAGGGCTTCAGTATCTGACACCAACTTAACAAAGTGGGTAGGAATTCCCGCTTCCTGCAACTTGGTCATGATGAAGGCGTTGAACTTGTTGTTGACCATACCCTTGCGATCCAACTGCTCGATACGCTTGCCATCAAAGGCCGAGGTATCGTTGCGGAACAACATGATCAGAAGATCCGGATCATCGGTTTTAAAAATGGACTTGGCTTTACCGGTTTAAAGTTGTTCGCGCTTTTACATTGAGATGCCTGCTCTATAACTTAAAAATTAAAAGACTGAATAATTAAAAGACTGACAGCCAATCAAAACCCTGGTTTTGATTGGCATAAATAATTTGTTTTGCCCCTATGGCGGCGGGTTCAAGCGCTGCCTGTGCCAACTCCAGTGAATTGTTTTGCTGACTGATATGGGCAATCACCAGGTGTTGAAGGCGAGCGCAATCCAGGCGCTGCAAAAACCCGGCAGCCTGCTGATTACTAAGGTGTCCCCAGAGGCCACCCACACGCTGCTTTAGGGATATGGGATAAGAGCCATAGGCCAACATGGCGGGGTCGTGATTTGCCTCCAGCACCATGGCGTCCAGCCCCTGATAACTGGCTTCAACCTGGGATGTAATACTACCCAAATCGGTGAGTATTCCCAAGCGCCGCCCGGCGAATTCAAAAATAAATTGTGCCGGTTCGCGCGCGTCGTGGGGCACAGCAACAGGTGTTACCGCCAAGCCATCCAAATTAAAAGGACTGTAGGCCTGGATCAGGCGCAAATCCGGTAATGTGCCCAAATCGCGGCTGTAGTAGGTACCGGGAGTCATATAGACAGGTAGCTGATGGCGCCGAGCGAGTGTCGCCACCCCCTTGATATGGTCGCTGTGCTCGTGGGTCACCAAAATAGCGCTGAGGTCGCTTGCGCCGAGGCCGAAGCGCGCCAAGCGCTGCTCCGCCTCCCGCGCACTAAATCCACAGTCCAGCAGCAGGTATTGCTCACCCCAGTTAACCAGGGTGGAATTGCCGCGACTGCCACTGCCGAGGGAGGCAAAGCGAAGCATAGCGCTCCTTGAAAACAATCGTTAAATCAAGTTTTTACGCAATATGGTCAGCAGCAAGCGAGTTTCGTGCAAACTCAAACGCTTGCCGTAGGGGTCGCGGATATAAACCACATAATTGCCATCGCGCCCCAGGGTTACCAACAGATAACCAGGCGCCTTGGGATTAACCTTTTCCTTCTTGCGATTCGACTGGGGTGCGCTTACAAACTCATCGCCAGTCAACATATTGGTTTTGATTTGCGCCAGAGTGTAAGGCGTAGTTGGTGCCTTGGGGTGCAGACCAATATGGAACGTGCGCTTGAACCAACCCGGCTTGGACTCTTCCGGGTCCTCATAATTGATATAGAAAATCCCGCTCTCCGGATCTGCCTCGAAGGTGGTAAAGCCATCTTTTTGCGCTGCATGGCCGAGGGTCGCCATGGCGCGATCGTGATCCAGGCGAATAGTCAGTACCGGTTCGCCACGCGACATATTGAGGCTCGCTTTGACCGATCCACCAATCTCCTGGGCCAGAAGTGAGGTGCCACCTTCCGAGGTATCCGAGGCCAAACTGTTGGCCAACTCAGTCATCAACCATTTTTCGCGCTCGGAGTTATCGGATTTACGTGGAAAGTCCGCCGCCGGTTTGTTGATATCTGCTGTGGGCACACTCATGTGCGTCACATGAATTTCACTGGTCTCCGGTTGTACCCCCTGATCGATTTGCAGGCGATAGCGGTCGTAGGTATTGGGATCGGTTTTAAACTGCAGCCAGTTGGTTTCGATAATCCCCTTGGCAATATCGGCGCGGCTGACGGTCAGGTCATTCACATTGAGGAAGTTGCGAATGCGCGGCCAGACTTCACCGGGGGAGACATTGAGCAAAATCCAGCTCTCATCGCCCACGCGCTGGATTTTTACTTTCTCTTCTTGCAGGTTATCAGCCAGCGGTAGCGGGCGCGGCACCTCAAACTCATCGGCCGATGGGTCATAACCCAGATCTGTCGTAGAAATCGCCGGGATCGGGTAGAGCTCTCCCATGGACTCGGAATGCACTTCGGGCGGCAATACTAGTGGCGGGATACTTTCGGCTTTTAGATAGTCATTTTCGCGATTGCGAAACATTCCGTCTTCACCCCAAAAATAACCGCAACCACTCAAACCCACCCCCAGGAGGGCAACCAGCGTAAGTTGACTCAAACGACCAAGGGCTTGTTGATACTGGCTTGTTATTTTCATATTTCTGGCAAAACTCATGAATATTCTCGTCGTCAGCGCCCAGGGCCGGGCACTCAAAGCCCGGCTTGCTGGATAGCGGTTTTTACCTGTTGGTGATACTGCGCCGACAAACGGGTCAGCGGCAGACGTATACCCGCCTGAATCAAGCCCAACTGCTCCACCGCCCACTTAACCGGGATGGGATTGGACTCCACAAACATGGCAGTATGCAAAGGCATAAGGCGATTATTAATTGCACGCGCCTCATCAGCTTTGCCGGCCAGCGCCAGTTCACACATACGGGCAATGGCAGCAGGTACGACATTCGCCGTGACAGAAATATCCCCTTTGCCCCCTAAAAGAATTAATTCCACCGCCGTGGCATCGTCACCAGAGATAACGGCAAAGGTTCCAGGTGCTTGATCTATAAGCAATTTTGCGCGATCCATATCACCGGTTGCCTCTTTGATACCGATAATATTAGGCACCGCGGCCAAGCGCAGGGCAGTCTCCGGTTTCATATCCACACCAGTGCGACCAGGTACGTTGTACAGCAATTGCGGAATAGCCACAGACTTGGCAATAAATTCATGGTGTAAAAACAAACCCTCTTGGGTGGGCTTGTTGTAATAGGGAGTAACCAGCAAGCAGGCGTCAGCGCCAGCGTTTTTGGCAGCCAGAGTCAGCTCTACCGCTTCGGTAGTGGAGTTGGCGCCAGTGCCGGCAATTACCGGAATACGACCATTAACCTGATCTACAACTTTCTTGATAACAGTCAAATGCTCGGCGACATTGAGGGTGGCGGATTCGCCCGTTGTACCCACCGCGACCAGCGCGTGAGTGCCCTGCTCCAGGTGCCAGTCAACCAACTTATGCAAGCTATCCCAATCGAGGGAATTGTCCGCGTGCATGGGGGTTACCAGGGCAACCATACTGCCTTGAATCATTAGTGACTCCGTTTAAACCAAGATTGAGTGCTGAGGAAAATGCGAAGGCGCCATGGTACTGAGTGGGGCTTTGCTAAACAAGCAAAAACCCCATCAATAGCGGTGGCGAATTACTTTTTAAAGTCGAGCATGCGCTGCAGGGGGATCATGGCGCGCGCGGCCAGCTGCGGGTCGACAAAAATCTCGTTGTCGTCGCGCTCAAACACATCGGCAAGATTGTCGAGCACATTCATTGCCATCCAGGGGCAATTGGCGCAGGAGCGACAGGTGGCGCCGCTGCCAGCCGTGGGCGCGATATGAAACACTTTATCCGGGTTGACCTGCTGCATCTTGTAGAAAATGCCCTGATCAGTGGCCACAATAAATTCGCGGTTGGGCAGGGTTTGCGCGGCTTTAATCAACTGCGAGGTAGAGCCCACCACATCGGCCAGATCCACCACAGCCTTGGGTGACTCCGGATGAACCAGCACCGCCGCCTCGGGGTAGAGCAACTTCAAGTCTTCCACGCCCTTGGCTTTAAATTCTTCGTGCACAATACAGGCGCCATCCCAGAGCAGCACATCGGCACCGGTTTTTTGCTGCACATAGGCACCCAGATGCTTGTCCGGCGCCCAGAGGATTTTCTTGCCCTGCTTGTCGAGGTAGTCCACCACGTCCAAGGCGATACTGGAGGTGACCACCCAATCGGCACGGGCCTTTACCGCCGCCGAGGTATTGGCATAAACCACCACTTCGCGGTCCGGGTGCTGGTCGCAGAAGGCGGCAAACTCATCGGCGGGACAACCCAAATCCAGGGAGCAGGTGGCCTCCAGAGTGGGCATAAGCACGCGCTT
>CBINKF010000344.1:0-4169 GCA_966251115.1 uncultured Cellvibrio sp. | reverse complement strand
TGGACTATGGCAAGCATCTGTTTGAACTCAAAAAGACCAAGGCGGCTGCCAAGAAGAAACAAAAGCAGCAGCAAATCAAAGAGATGAAGTTTCGCCCAGGGACGGAGGAGGCAGATTATCAGGTGAAATTAAAAGCCCTGATGCGCTTCCTTGAGCATGGGGACAAGGCCAAGGTAACTCTCAAGTTCCGCGGTCGCGAGCTCGCCCACCAAGAGTTGGGGATGGAGATGATGCAACGCATCGAAACCGACCTGGCCGAGTTGGGCACTGTTGAGCAGGCTGCCAAGATGGAAGGTAAGCAGCTCACCATGGTACTCGCCCCCAAAAAGAGAAAATAGCCGGGCTTTTAGCTGCCTTGGTTATTTAATTACTTACTTAGAATGTGTGGAGTCTTATCACATGGCAACCAAAGCTAAAGTACACAGTGGCGCCTCCAAGCGCTTCAAAAAAACTGGCGCGGGCTTCAAGTTCAAGCACGCTAACAAAAGCCACATCCTGACCAAAATGACCACCAAGCGTAAGCGCCAACTGCGCGGCACCAGCATTGTTGATGCAGCCGACGTACCACGCGTAAAACGTTTGTTCCGTGCTAACTAATTAGCGCTTTTTGAGAATTTTGTAGAGGATTGAATTATGGCCCGTGTTAAGCGTGGTGTAGAGGCGCGTCGTCGTCACAAGAAAGTTTTAAAAGCTGCAAAAGGTTACTACGGTGCGCGTTCGCGCGTATTCCGCGTTGCCAAGCAGGCTGTTATCAAAGCCGGTCAATATGCTTACCGCGACCGTCGCGTTAAAAAGCGTAATTTCCGCGCTCTGTGGATTACTCGTATCAATGCCCAATCTCGCGCTGAAGGCCTGTCCTACAGCCAATTGATTGCCGGCTTGAAAAAGGCGAGCATCGTTCTCGACCGTCGTGTACTGGCTGACCTGGCTGTATACGACAAAGCAGCTTTTGCTGCCGTTGTTGCGAAGGCTAAATCAGCTCTGGCTGCTTAATCGTCCAACAACCGAAAACCTGTAAGGGTTTTTGTGACTGCGATGAAAGGGGAAGAGCTTTGTTCTTCCCCTTTTTTATTGATTGCGCCAGTCATTTTATAAGGGAGCTAATCTCCCAAAAATTCTGTGACGCGCCTTATATTGTGGCGCTCATCTTAAGCTCAAATTATTTTTTAGTGGAAAAGCAGATGGAAAATCTTGCTGCGCTGACTCAAGAGGCGCTGAAACTTGTAGCTGATGCCGGTGATCTTAACGCCCTGGAAACCCTGCGCGTGGAATACCTGGGTAAAAACGGCAGTATTACTGCGCAGATGAAAACCCTGGGCAAGCTCGCGCCCGAGGATCGCCCCGCCGCGGGAGCTGAAATCAATAAAGCCAAAGACGCGGTGCAAGAGGCATTGAGTGCGCGCAAGTTGGTATTGGAGCAGGCCGCCATTGAGGCCAAGTTGGCCAGTGAAGTGGTTGATGTGACTCTGCCGGGGCGTGGCGAGTACACAGGTGGCTTGCACCCAGTAACGCGCACGCTGCAGCGCATTGAGGAAATTTTTACCTCGGTTGGCTATAGCGTGGAAGTGGGGCCAGAGATCGAGGACGATTATCACAACTTCGAGGCGCTCAATATTCCCTCGCACCATCCGGCCCGTGCTATGCACGATACTTTTTACGTGGATGACACCCATGTATTGCGCACTCACACTTCGCCGGTGCAGGTGCGCACTATGGAGAATAAAAATCCCCCGATTCGGGTGATTTGTCCAGGTCGTGTTTATCGCTGCGACTCGGATATGACCCACTCGCCTATGTTTCATCAGGTTGAGGGTTTGGTGGTTGACAAAGACATCAGTTTTGCCGACCTCAAAGGCACTATGGATCAATTCCTTAAAGCCTTTTTTGAAGCTGACGTGGCTGTGCGTTTCCGCCCCTCCTATTTTCCCTTTACCGAGCCTTCGGCGGAGATGGATATCCAGTGCACTCAGTGTCACGGCAAGGGCTGCCGCATGTGTAAGCACACCGGCTGGTTGGAAGTGGGTGGTTGCGGCATGGTTCACCCAGAGGTGTTCAAGTCCAGCGGTGTCGATCCGGAAACCTATACCGGCTTTGCCTTTGGTATGGGCGTAGAGCGCTTGGCGATGCTGCGCTATGGGGTTAATGACTTGCGCCTCTTCTTTGAGAACGACATGCGCTTTTTGTCGCAGTTCTAACCTGACTAACACGATCGAATTACATTATTGGGCAGCTGTTTAGCGCTGCGCGATCAACGGAATAGACAATATGAAAATCAGTGAATCCTGGCTGCGCGAGTGGGTCAATCCGGCCGTAGGCACCGACGAATTAGTGGCGCAGCTGACCATGGCTGGCTTGGAAGTGGATGCAGTTGAAAAACTGGCTGGCGAATTTAGCGGTGTGATTGTGGGTGAAATTATCGCCTGCGAGCAGCACCCGGATGCCGATAAACTACGGGTTTGCCAGGTGGCAGGTTTGGCCGACGGGCCGGTACAGGTGGTTTGCGGCGCGCCCAACGCGCGTGTCGGCATCAAAATTCCCTTTGCGACCATTGGCGCGACGCTGCCGGGCGATTTTCATATCAAAAAGGCCAAGCTGCGCGGGGTAGAGTCCTTCGGTATGCTCTGTGCGCAAACTGAACTCCAGGCTGGCGACGACGACTCCGGCCTGTGGGAGTTGGCGGCGGATGCCCCGGTGGGTGTAAATCTACGCGAGTACCTTAATCTTGATGACAAGCTGATTGAAATTGACTTAACCCCCAATCGCAGTGACTGCTTAAGTGTAAAAGGTATCGCTCGCGAAGTGGGCGTGCTTAATCGCGCCGCCGTAGCTGAGCCAAGAATCGAACCTGTGGCGGCGTCAATTACCGAGGTTTTTCCGGTTGCGCTAAACGCTGGTGACGCTTGTAGTCGCTATGTTGGGCGCGTTATTCGCAATGTCGATATTAGTCGTCCGAGTCCAGCCTGGTTGCAAGACAAGTTAGCGCGCGCTGGCTTGCGCAGTATTGATGCAGTAGTGGATGTTACCAACTACTTGTTAATTGAATTGGGTCAGCCTATGCACGCCTTTGATCTCGATAAACTCAAGGGTGGCATTAATGTGAGAATGGCGGGGCAGGGCGAGGAGCTGGTGTTGCTCGATGAGCAAAAAATCGCGCTTGATGCCAATACTATGGTAATCGCCGATGAATCCCAGGCTCTGGCAATTGCTGGCGTTATGGGTGGCAAGTTCAGCGCTGTCAGTGAAACCACCAAACATATCTTTTTGGAAAGCGCCTTTTTTAATCCCTTGGCAATTGCCGGCCGCGCGCGTAGCTATGGTTTGCATACAGATTCCTCCCATCGCTTTGAACGCGGAGTGGATTATCAGTTGCAAGTGGATGCTGTAGAGCGCGCGACACAGTTGTTGCTGGCCATAGTGGGCGGTGAGGCTGGGCCTATAAATCACGTCATTAACGAGCACTTGCCCAAGGTGCGCCGCGTGCGCTTGCGCAAAGCGCGTATTGTAAATGGTTTGAGCCTGGAAATTGCTGACGCGGATGTTGAGGATATTCTGCAGCGGTTGGGTTTGGTACTGGAGTCGAGCGACGCCGAAGGATGGAATTTCAGTGTTCCCAGTTATCGCTTTGATATTTCCATTGAAGCCGATTTATTGGAAGAGTTAGCGCGGGTCTACGGTTATAACCGCTTGCCGACGCGCTCTTTGGCTAAACCTTTGGATATAGAGCCCAAGCCTGAGGCCAAGCTCGGCTTGATGGGGGTGAGGCGTCAGCTTATCTCCCGCGGCTACCAGGAGGCGATTACCTACAGCTTTATCGAGCCCAGGTTATCGGCACTGTTTGATCCTGAAATAGCACCTGTAACTCTGCGCAATCCCATCAGTGCTGATATGGCGGCTATGCGTATCAGCCTGTTGCCTGGCTTGGTATCAGTCTTGCGTCATAACCTCAATCGCCAACAGGATCGTGTGCGCCTGTTTGAGACTGGTCTGCGCTTTGTTCCCACCGCTAACGGCTTGGTACAGGAACCGGTGGTGGCCGGGTTGATTTACGGCAGCCGCGCCCCTGAATCCTGGGCAAATCAGGCTGACTGGGTGGATTTCTTTGACCTCAAGGGCGACCTGGAGTCGCTGATTGCACTGACGGGGAATCAGTCGGCATTCGCCTTTAAAGC
>CBINKF010000343.1:0-4175 GCA_966251115.1 uncultured Cellvibrio sp. | reverse complement strand
GTCATTGATTGGCTCAAGGCTAAGGTTTAATGACGGCAATGTATCTGAATAGTTATAGCCTACAGAAACATTGGTAGTGCCGTTGTAACCTGAGGTGGTTTGATCGGTGGAGAAGTGTCTTACCCCCAGGTCGCCACGGAATTCCATCCCCGCCAAATCGGTATGGAAATCCATTTGCGCATAGTAACCAGTGGTTTTTTCTTCCACTGAGTAGGTGCTGCCATAGTTGGGTACCAAGTCCAAATCAAACAAACTATAGCTGTCCATAATAAGTTTGCGGTTTGGTGTTAACCAGGCGCGACCATCACCCAGGCCGGAGTCGTAAGTGGTAATAAAATCTGGGTTGGATTGAACATCTACACCATTGGCTTTTTCTGATTCGAATGCAAATTGATTGGTATCAAAGGTAAAGTCTTTGCTGTCGGCGCCCACTTTAAAAGTGATAGCGTCATTCAAATCGTATTCAAAGGCAATCTGGCCGGCATCGTTTTGGTTTACTGTTGCTTGTGGGCGCTGACGAACTCCAGTCACAGTCCAAGAAGATTTGTCGTAAGCTGCATTGCCAAAAGTTAGCAGAGGGTCGTCGTAGTTACGGAAGTCGTAGCTAAAATCCTGTCCGGTGGCTTGCATCATCACCGTATTTTGGATGGGGTTTTTATAATCTGACTTGGTGGTGCCCAGCATGGCGTGTACACGCAAGCTGTCGGTAATGTCCTGTTTGTAGCTCAAGGTGTATTGGGAAAAGTCAGTGGTCATATCGTCAAAGCGATTTTCTGCCAGCAGGGTGGCATTTTTCATACTGGCGTACACCAGGGTATCGCCTTGAATCGCATAGTCCTGAATATCTGCAACTTTATTTTGGTTAGTACCGTTCAGCGACCCTTCCATAAATACTTCCTGGCGGGTTGCATCAAATGTGGCGTTCAGCGCGTCGAAGCTGATCTCGCTGGTATCGGATGGACGGAATTGCAATGAGAGGCTGGTGCCCAGGCGCTCCATGCTGTGCTGGTAGGAGTCGTAACGGGGGATACGTGGGCGAAATGCTTGGTTAATTTCGTTGTTTTTATCAATGGCTGCACCTTGATAAAAGCCGAAAATTTGCGATGAAGTGTTGTCCCAGCGAACAGTACTGGTACCTTCGTCTTGTACATTACGTTTTGAATAAGACAGAGAGAAAAGTGCACCAATTTTGCCATCGGCAAAGGTATTGCTTACCAGGAAGGAGGCAGATGGATCTGTATCTTTTGACAGGTCGTTGTAACCCAATTTGCCCGAGGCACTGAAAACAAAACCGTCATAGTCGAAAGGGCGCGCTGCGCGCAGGTCAACGGTAGCGCCAAGCGAACCTTCTTCGATTTCCGCAGAGTTGGTTTTGTGCACAACCAATGAGCTGAACAGGTCTGAGTCAAAGGTGTTAAAGTCAAAACCGCGACCGCGGTTGTTACCGCCCACCGCATCGGTGCCGCCAGTGGTAGAAATAGTTTCCATACCGTTCAGGCGCACGCGCGTGTAAGAAGAGCCCAAACCGCGCACCGCAATTTGACGACCTTCACCGCCAGAGCGAGTAATGGCAACACCGGGAACGCGCTGCAGCGATTCGGCCAGGTTGTTGTCGGGGAATTCGGCAATGTCAGAGGCCACAATGGCATCGACCACACCGCTGCTGTTGCGCTTAATATTTTGCGCATTGGCCAAACTATCGCGGAAGCTGCCGGTAACCACAACCTCTTCGATATTGCTATCGTTGGATGTGGGGGCTGAATCCTGTGCGTAAACGCCCACTGGCAGGGCCGCCAGTGCCATGGCTATGGCCAAGGGGTTTAACTTAAAGTTTCTCATAGCTTTTCTCCGTAGTTATTGTGTTGTTTAAAACTTATGTTTTGTCGATAAAAATTAATGGAATTGGATCTGGTTAAACTTTAAATTCCGCGCCTTTGATCCACACATTGCGCGCTACAAAATTATCCAGGTTTTCGAGCATGCCTATCTCGTCAGCCTGTTTAAAATTGCAGTTTTCCAAATGCAAATTGGCGATAGGTGAACGCTCGTAACCGCGCACCTGAAAAATTTGCTTGGCTTGTTCGCACTCCAATTGACGCACGTCGATATTGCGCACCCTGGGTGTGAATTGGCCTGCGTCACCTTCCTCGTAATCAAAGTCGATCACGATAGCGGTCTGTACGTGGCCTATTTGCACGCGACGCACGTAAAAGTTTTCCACCAGGCCGCCGCGCACCGAATTGGTTTTAATGCGCAGGCCTCGCTCCAGCTCGGGGCTGCTCATTTCGCAATCTTCCACAAAGACATTGCGCACGCCGCCGGACATTTCGCTGCCAATCACCACGCCGCCATGGCCGTTTTGCATTTTGCAGTTGCGAATAACGATGTTCTCTGACGGCCGGTTAATGCGGCGACCGTCCTGGTTGCGACCGGATTTGATCGCGATGCAATCATCGCCGGTGTTAAAAAAGCAGTTTTCAATCACCACGTTTTTGCAGGATTCCGGATCGCAGCCATCGGAGTTGGGGCCGAGGCTTTCCATAGTGACGCCGCGCACGGTGACGTTAGTGCAGAGCACGGGGTTGAGTTGCCAGAAGGGTGCTGCGGTGACTGTCACCCCCTCGATTAGTACGTTTTCGCATTCGTAGGGCTGAATAAAGGGCGGGCGAAAATAGGCGCCCTCGGCATAGATGCGTTGCGCTACGGGAACATTGGCTTCCATATCCTTTTGCAATTGCGCGCGCGCGGCGTCCTGGGTGGGGTAGCCCTCCAGTTTCCAGTTGGCGCCGCCTTTCCAGGGCCACCAGGTGGTGCGGTTGGCCTGGCCGTCCAAAATACCCTCGCCGGTAATGGCGATATTTTTTTGGCGATAGGCGTAAATCAGCGGCGACAGACCCATCAGTTCCATGCCTTCCCAGCGGGTCAATACCGCCGGCAGATAGGCTTGGGGGTCGGTGACAAAGCGCACATGGGCGCCTTTCTCTAAATGCAGTTCGACATTGGAAAGCAGGTGAATCGGGCCGGTGAGATAGTCGCCCGCCTGCACCAGACCACGTCCGCCACCAGCGCTATGGCAGGCCTTTATGGCCTGAGCGAAAGCCTCGGTGGCCAGTGTTGGAGCATCGCCCTGGGCGCTGGTCTGGATAAGCTGAGTGCCGGTCTGGATAAGATAGTCAGCCAGGTTAAAACTGCGCTGGGGAATTTGGGGCAGCCGGGTTTGGCGGCGAATCTGCTCTGCCTGGGCCCAGGCCTTTTGATACTGGGCCCCAGCGCCAATCGCGCACCCCTGCAGGTTGAGGAGTGAGTAGCTGGCAAGTCCCGCCGCACTGCTGGCAAGTCCCGCCGCACTGGTTGTTAAAAACTGTCGGCGCGACAGGGATGTCTTGGTTGAGCGTTTCACCGGCTGCATCTCTCTAATAGTTATGTCGAGCTGTTTTAAAGATTAATGAATTGGGTTTCAGTGCCTCTGCCTTCGACTCAGGCATTTTTTGAGTTTATGCACCAAAAGATGTTCATCCTCATTCGTGGCGAAAATCATTCTGGAACTCACTTTTAATAAATGCAAGCGTCTTGTGAGTGTTTTTTCTACAAAAGCCGGATTTTTTAGTTGTTTTTTGGCGCAAAATGTCATGTAAACGTTTACACAAACTTAATTATTAAAATGTAAACGTATACATATAACCTTGATTAAAATATTTTTAAAAAAAGTGAAAAATATTTAAAATTACACTCATCCTATTTTTAGGCTAAAAAATAGAATAATTATAATTTTGCATTCGTGAGGCGGCGGTGAAACAGGCTAAAAATTGGTGCGCCAGTAAATGTAACCGTTTACATTTTGATTTTTGGCAGTTTTCGAGCTGTTGCTAAGCGGTTTTTTCAGGTTTAGATTTGATCTCGGTATTGACCGAATACCATTGCCGATTTTTAGGCGCCCTTAGTGGCGCCTTTTTTTCTCCCCCAGGTTTAGGCGGTGTTAAAGGACTAAACTCAAAGGGGACAAACGGCACCAATCCTGTCGGTTCAGTTAACGAATGTAGAGAGAGATCAGTGTGAGCAGCATTATTGTTTTGCATGAGCGCGATAACGTGGGTATTTGCAAGGTAGCGCTCCCCGCTGGTGTCCTGTACGCCGAGAGGGATGTCACTCTCCAGCGCGATATTCCCGCCATGCAC
>CBINKF010000342.1:0-4194 GCA_966251115.1 uncultured Cellvibrio sp. | reverse complement strand
CTATGTGCAGGAGTGAACCTCTCCACCTCAGGCGCTTTGCCTGAACCTCGACTTGATGGGAATTGTTTCCATTCAAGTATGCCAATGATTATAGGCGGATATATTCATTAATGAGGTGTTTGTAAATGTGAATCCTCGCAAGGTTCAATAGCATTTCAGAATAAAATAAAAAAACTAATGCCAAAAAATGAAAACTGGTGCCATTTAACTAAACACCCAGTTTTTGTAGGGAATATTAAAAGCGCAGGAGAGCATGACTGCCGACTGGATATATCAACAACCAAAGGGGTCAAAACCTTGTGACAAAGTGTTGAGAAGGTTAATAAAATCGGAGAATTTTTTTAAAGCGAGAATAGCGGCGCGAAAAAAATCGGTAATACACTAATAAAAAATGCGGCGGGAATTTAATGTCAGAAAATCATTGAAATGCCGACCCCGATTCGAGGTCGGCAGGTAAATATTACGCCAGCGCTTTTAATGCCGCTGCATAATTTGGCTCGTGAGCCACTTCACTCACCAGCTCGGTGTGCAGCACCTTGCCATCGGTATCCAAAACCACTACTGCGCGAGCAGTCAAACCAGCCAGGGGGCCATCAACCAATTTTACCCCGTAAGCACTGGCGAAGTCGGAGCGAAACGCTGAGGCAGGGATAACATTGCTCAGGCCTTCGGCACCGCAAAAGCGACCCAGGGCGAAGGGCAGGTCTTGTGAAGCGCAAACCACCACGGTGTTATCCAGTTTGCTGGCTTCGGCGTTAAAGGTGCGTACCGAGGTGGCGCAGGTTGGGGTATCAACACTGGGGAAAATATTGAGCACAACGCGCTTGCCCGCCAGGTCTGCCTTGCTCACTTCGGACAAATCGGTTTTTACCAGTTTGAAATCTGGCGCCTGGCTGCCGGAAGCGGGCAGGTCGCCGTTAGTGTTAAAGGGGTTGCCTTTGAGGGTAACTGTAGCCATGGAAGACTCCTTATTAGCTGAGTGAAGTAAAGGGTGGTCAGGTCTGCGCCTGTAAAGCCTGTCGTCGAGCCTAGTTGATGGCGGCTCAGGCGCAAATTACAAGGCGCGAATTGAAAATAAATTTCATTTGCACAGCTTTTGTACGCCCCAGGGGTCATACGGGATAAGCCTTGCAATCCGGGGGCAAAGTCATGATAATGCGCGCCTCTTGCGCTGACCGAGCTTCGGAACTGAGCAAGCCGCTATGGTGATCTAGCCGGTCCCCTCGCAATAATGTCCTGTGAACCCCGCCAGGCCCGGAAGGGAGCAACGGTAGCAGTTAGTTATGTGCCGGGGTGTGGCTGGTTAGATCGCCACCCAATTTCCCTGCTGTTCCCAATCCGCTCAAAGCTTCATCAATTTCCCCTTTTGCTTTGTAAATCAGTCGCTTTTTAGTGTCCTGCGCTGGCTGCTCTGGCTATAATCGCGGTCTTTAGCAATTCGCATTGATGGTCCTGACAGGTAGCGATTGGCATGAGTTATCAAGTTTTAGCGCGCAAATGGCGCCCGCGTGTGTTCCGCGAAATGGTCGGCCAGGAGCATGTACTCCAGGCGCTGATTAATGCGCTGGACCACAATCGCCTGCACCACGCCTATCTGTTTAGCGGCACCCGCGGGGTGGGTAAAACCACTATCGCGCGCCTTTTGGCCAAATGCCTCAACTGTGAAACCGGGGTCAGCTCTGAGCCCTGCGGCCAGTGTGCCGCCTGCCGCGAAATCGCCGAGGGCCGTTTCGTCGACCTGATTGAGGTGGACGCCGCGTCGCGCACCAAGGTGGAGGACACCCGCGAACTGCTGGAAAACGTCCAGTACGCGCCGACCCGGGGCCGCTACAAGGTCTACCTGATCGACGAAGTCCATATGCTCTCCAATTCCAGCTTTAACGCCCTGTTAAAAACATTGGAGGAGCCGCCACCCCACGTGAAGTTTTTGCTGGCCACCACCGACCCGCAAAAACTACCCATGACCATTCTCTCCCGCTGTCTGCAGTTCAACCTCAAAAACATGAATCCGGAGCGTATCGTCCAGCACCTTAAATTTGTGTTGGAGCAGGAGATGGTGCCCTATGAAGAGAGTGCGCTCTGGCACCTGGGGCGCGCCGCCGATGGCAGCATGCGCGATGCCATGAGCCTCACCGATCAGGCTATCGCCTATGGTTCGGGCAAGATCGCCGAGTCTGAAGTCAGCGCCATGCTCGGCACTATCGACCAGGCGGCGGTTTACGAGATTCTCACAGCGTTGGCGTCACTCGATGGTCGCGCGGTATTGGGTGCCATTGAGCGCATGTCCGAGCAGGCGCCAGACTATGCCAGCGCCCTGGCCGAAATGCTCTCGGTGTTACACCGCATCGCTATCGCCCAGGCGCTGCCAGAGGCGGTGGACAACAGCCAGGGTGACCGCGAGCGGATTATGACCCTGGCGCAACAGATTGCCTCCGAAGATGTGCAGCTGTTTTACCAGACGGCGCTGCTCGGTCGCCGCGACCTGCCGCTGGCGCCAGACCCGCGCGCCGGTTTTGAAATGGTGCTGTTGCGCATGCTCGCCTTTAAACCGCAAGGCGTGATTGAGATGCCCACCCAGGCGTTGCCGCAGTCCAATTCCCCAGTACCCCAGCGCGCCAGCCAAGGTCCGGGCGCTCAAGCAGTGTCCACCCCAGCGGCCCAGCCTGCAGCTGTTGTTGCGCCTGTCGCACTGGTTCCAGCTAACGTGGCTCCAGCTACCGTGGTTCCAGCTCCTGGGGCATCTCAATCGAGTGCGCCAGTCCCCCAGGTTTCGCTAACCCCGGCAGCAGAGGTTCGCCCACCTTTTGATGGACCTTACGATAACGCACCATCGGCGCCCTTGGTCAATCCAACTGCTGTGTCAAATCAGCCACCTGCTCACGACCCCGCGCCGGCTTACGCGCAATCAGTGTCGATAGAGTCGCCGCCAGACTATGGCGATATCCCTGCAGATGATAACTACGATGAATACGCCCCTGCACCTGCGTACTATGAATATCCAGGTGAAGCGCACGAGGTAAATCCCTCAAAAAAGCCTGAAGCGGCCCAGCCGCCTGCCTCTAGCCAGCCAGAGTTGCCCGCAGCTCCGGTGCTTTCGCCAGCGTCAGTTGTTGAGCCGGTACCAGGTCCTGAGCCAGTTGCGCGCAAGCAGATTGAAAAGGTGAGTTATGATGCCGCCGGCCCTGACAACTGGACGCAAATTTACCTGGGCCTGGGTGTGACCGGCATACTCCAGAGCACAGCGTCTAATGCCCAGTTGGTCGGTCGCCAGCAGAATGAATTCCATTTTGTGCTGGATGAAAACAACAGCACCCTCTATGACCCCGGCCATCAGCAGCGTTTGGCCGATTTATTAAGCGATTACTTTGGCGCGCCCATTCGGGTGGTGATCAACCTTGGTAAAATTACTGCCGAGACACCGGCGGCTATGGCAATCCGCCTGAGGGCCGAACGTTTGCAGGACGCGGTCAACGCCATCCACAGCGACCCGATCGTACAAAAGCTGATTGCCCATTTCGACGCGGTGATCCGCGAAGATTCGATTGAACCCGTTATTTAGATTTAAAGAGACACAAGCGAGGAACCCATGAAAGGCCTTGGCGATTTGATGAAACAAGCTCAGCAGATGCAAGCCAATATGCAGAAGATGCAAGAGGACCTTGCGCACGCGGAAGTAACCGGCCAGGCCGGTGCAGGGTTGGTATCGGTGGTGATGACCGGTCGTCACGATGTGAAAAGTGTGAGTATCGATGACAGCTTGATGAGCGAAGATAAAGAGATGCTCGAAGACCTGCTGGCGGCGGCGGTAAACGATGCGGTGCGCAAAATCGAAACCCGCAACCGCGACGAAATGGAAAAAATGACCGCCGGTATGGGTATGCCCCCCGGTTTTAAAATGCCGTTTTAATTTCCCCTTTTATTGAGTCTGGTGCATGTTTAGCCCTTTGATTGACGAGCTTATGTCCTCCCTGCGCTGCCTGCCGGGGGTTGGCCCCAAGTCAGCGCAGCGCATGGCGCTGCACCTGCTGGAGCGCGATAAAGTCGGCGCCGAGCGCCTGGCTAAAAGCCTGCAGCGCGCCATCGACGGGGTAGGGCGCTGCACCCGCTGCCGCACCCTCACCGAGCAGACTCTCTGCGGTATCTGCCGCAACGAGCGGCGCGACCCCAGCCTGTTGTGCGTGGTGGAAACCCCCG
>CBINKF010000341.1:0-4197 GCA_966251115.1 uncultured Cellvibrio sp. | reverse complement strand
ACCCCATCAAGCTAGCGCGATTTATCAATAGCTTTTCCAAGACCAAGTACGATTACCAAAAACTAGAGGATGAACTCATGAAGATGAAACAAAAATTACTCGCTGGTGCTGTAGCTCTGTCTGCGATGGCTGGTCTGATGGCCCCAGCAGCGCACGCTGTTGAGACTGCTGCATCAGTAGCTGTATCTAACATGTACTACTGGAGGGGGTTGGATCTTGGGACTGGTGATCCAGCAGTGATTGCTGACGTCAGCGCGAGCGCAGGCGGTGCTTATGCTGGTCTGTGGGCTTCTTCTGGCGACGCTGCTCTTGGCACAGAGTGGGATTTTTACGGCGGCTACAAATTTTCAGCCGGTCCTGTAAGTGTTGACCTGAACTACACCACTTAAAAGTACCCATCAGTTCATGATAAGAATACTAGCTACAACGTTGTGCCACCAAACCTTGGATTTGACGACGTATCTGACGTTGCGGTAACTCTGGGTATGGCTGCTTCAGACGATTTGTCTTTCAGCTTGATGTATCGTTTGGGGGTGGGTGACATTCTGGCGGATGACAACTATACCTATGCGACTGCAAGTATGACTTACAAAAAGTTTAGTGCACTTGTTGGTACCCACAGCGATGACAGCGGTGCCTACAACGGCCTGACTCACTTGGATTTGACCTACGCGTACAGTGAAAATCTGGCGCTTACCCTGGGTAAAGTGATTGATGGCGGCGATGCTGATTGGAATGATGAGCTGAAGTTTGTGATTAAGCTGTCACTGCCTTTGGGTGAATAATCTAAAAGTTATTTTAGATTTGTAATGAAAACCCCAGCTCAAGCTGGGGTTTTTCTTTGAATTAAGTACTCAAAAATTTGAGTGTATTCATTTAAATCTAGCGGGGTTTAATGGAGAGGTTTCAGATTGTATTTAGGCTTCTTCAAAAAATAATAATTATATGATTTAATTGGGGCTTCTTAAAATCCCGTTATACTGCCGTCCATCGCCTCTGGCGCTAGGTCTGGCAATCCAAGGAATCCCCATGAGTAACGTTTCTCCTTCCTCTCCTCAAGTTTTAGTTACCGGTGGCGCCGGCTATATTGGCAGTCATGTCTGTGTCGAATTAATCAACAGCGGTTACTTCCCGGTAGTCGTGGATAACCTCTGTAACTCCAAGGCCGAGGCGCTTAAGCGCGTGGCACAGATCACGGGGGTTGAGCCGGCCTTTTACCAAATTGATATTAATGATAGGGATGCCCTGGCAGACGTTTTTGCCTCCCACAAGATCCAGGCGGTGATGCACTTTGCAGGCCTTAAAGCGGTGGGCGAGTCCAATCAGATTCCGCTGAAATACTATCGCTACAATGTGGCGGGCACCCTGTCGCTGGCGGAGGTGATGCAGGAGTTTAGTGTATGGAAGCTGATTTTCAGTTCCTCGGCCACAGTTTATGGCGACCCGGTTTCTGTGCCCATTGATGAAAGCTTTGCCACCTCGGCCACTAACCCCTATGGTCGCAGCAAACTCATGGTGGAAGAGATGCTACGAGATGTAGCCAAGGCGCCGGACAGCCAGTGGAACTTTACCCTGCTGCGCTACTTCAATCCGGTGGGTGCTCACGAGTCCGGCTTGATTGGTGAAGACCCGGCGGGCATTCCCAATAACCTGGTGCCCTATATCTCCCAGGTGGCTATTGGCAAGTTGCAGCAGCTGAGCGTGTTTGGCGATGACTACAACACTGTTGATGGCACCGGGGTGCGCGATTACATCCATGTGGTGGATCTGGCGTGTGGCCACGTGGCCGCTTTGGAAGGGTTGGACAAATCCGGCAAGGGTTGTCGTGAATATAACCTGGGGACGGGTTGCGGCTACTCAGTGCTGCAAATGATCAAGGCGTTTGAGGCTGCCAGCGGTCGCCAGGTGCCTTATAAAGTTGCGCCGCGCCGCGCCGGGGATATCGCCAGTTGCTACGCCAATGCCGACAAAGCTAAAGCGGAATTGGCTTGGAGCGCCAAATACGATTTGCAGCGCATGATGGTGGATACCTGGCGCTGGCAGTCGCAAAACCCCAAGGGTTATGAAGTCTGAGGTCGATTTCTGCTGTAAAAAATGCACCCGGTTTTCCGGGTGTTTTTATTTTGTGCCGCTGATAATTCTTCTCACCTAAGCCCACAGGGATGAGCTGGCCATGTATAGTAGGCACCAAAATATTTACGAGGGTTTTACATGTTGAATTTGATGTGGCTGTTGTTGGGCTTGGCGTTGCTGACCTTTGGTGGCGAGGCGGTGGTGCGCGGTGCCTTGGCTGCTGCCAAGCGATTGGGCGTATCGCCGCTGCTGGCGGGGTTGGCGATTGTGGGTTTTGGCACTTCGGCACCGGAATTAGTAGTCTCGGTAAAAGCCTCATTAAATGGTCAGCCTGAAATAGCCCTGGGCAACGTTATTGGCAGCAATATCGCCAATATTTTATTGATCCTGGGAATTGGTGCGCTTATTACGCCTCTGGCAATACATTTACACAGCTTTAAGCGCGACGGATTTACGTTGATTGTGTCTGGTTTGTTGTTTATGGGACTGGCCAGTTTTGGCGGGCTTAGCCGCTGGGAGGGCTTGGTTATGGTGCTGGGGTTGGTGGGATATCTGGTATGGGCCTATAAAACCGAGCGCGAAGATATAGCCGCAGGTGTTGAGGCCGAGCCGGAGGTGGAGATGCCACAAATGGCGATTCCGCTGATTTTGCTCTACTTGCTGATTGGTTTTGCGATGTTGATTTACGGCGCCGATCGCTTCTTGCTGGGGGCTATTGGCCTGGCCAAATCCTTTGGTGTCTCCGATGCGGTGATAGGTTTAACGGTGGTTGCGGTGGGGACATCCCTGCCGGAATTGGCGGCCACTGTAGTGGCCGCATTGCGTCGCCATACCGATGTGGTGGTGGGCAATGTATTGGGCAGCAATATTTTTAACCTGCTGAATATTTTGGGTGTTGCCGCCATCATCCGGCCCATACCTTTTGGGGGCAGGTTGATGGCGGTGGATCAGTGGATCATGCTGGCGGGTTCTGTGGCCCTTTTGGTATTCCTCTGGTTTGGCATGTCACTCAACCGTTGGAAGGGGGCGGTATTTTTGCTTGCCTATGTTTCCTATGTGGGAGTGATGTTCGGCTTGCAAAATTAATCCCTACGCCGCTAGCGGCGACTTTAAAAAGGCCAGGCAGTGTGCGCTGCTTGGCCTTTTTGTTTTTCACTTTCAGCCACCTAAGTGAGATTGTCCCCGTTTTTGCCCGCGCTGCGAAAGTGAGAAGAGATTTCGCGCTGACAAGCCCATGCTTGCTAGGCCGCGCTTTAGGCCCTGGGCCAGGCGGTACTACCAATATAAAAAATTGGCAACATCAAAAATAGGCAATAACGATAACAGGGCAGTGAACCTCAAGACCTTCACTGCATTTCAGGTTTGGCTCCCGCCGGGGCAGATGAACTACCAGTACAACAATAACCACTGGTGCAGTCATTCAAATTTCCTGGTCGGGGCTTTGCGGAGATCTCACTATGTTCAGACCAGCCTTGATCAGGGCCTGCTGCCTCCTGGGCGCACTCCTGTTCAGCTCCGGGCTTATGGCCCAAACCAACCTTGCACTCAATAAAACTGCTACCGCGAGTACAGCCTTATCGCCTGCTGCCAATGCCGTGGATGGCAATGGCGGGACTCGCTGGGAATCGGCTCACAACGTCAGCCCCTCCTGGATCAGTATCGACTTGGGGGCTACTTATAGCCTCACGTCGGTTTCTATTGATTGGGAAGCCGCGAACCCCTCCGACTACCAAGTGCAGGGCTCAACCAATGGTTCCAGTTGGACAACCCTGTCCACCCTAACCGGCGGCACCTTTGGTAATCGCACCGACAATCTAGGTGTCAGCGGCAACTATCGCTATGTGCGCATCTACTGCACCCAGCGCAGCGCCGGCAATGCCTGGGGCTACTCCATTTGGGAGTTGCGTATTATGGGCAGTGTTGCGTCCAGCAGCTCCTCCTCGGTTGCCAGCAGCTCCTCCTCGGTTGCCAATAGCTCGTCCAGCGTCGCGGCCGGATCAAACCTGGCCTTGGGCAAAAGTACCGCGGCAAGCACGAACCTCCAGCCGTCCGCCAATGCGGTTGATGGCAGCGCCGGTACCCGCTGGGAATCCAATCAGGGCATTGACCCCAGCTGGATCAGTG
>CBINKF010000340.1:0-4202 GCA_966251115.1 uncultured Cellvibrio sp. | reverse complement strand
ATCCACATCCACCTGCCCGGTCATACGGCGGTGAATATGCGACCAGGACATGCCAATGGCCAGCAGTGCCGCGAGTATTACTTCAATCACCCAGGTCATGGCCGATACATTAGTCAGGCTCAGCCAACCCCAGTAGACAAACAGCCACACCAGACAGCCAAAAAATATGCCGGCGAGCAGCAAGCCCATCAAACCGAGGGATTCCAGGGTGGCGCGCACATAGAGTACCCAGCCAATCACCAGCGCGACACCGGCGATGGCGATATAGGGGGTGAAGTTATTCAGGCTGTGATAGAACCAGTGGAAGTAGGAGTAGCCGGTGGGGTTGTAGGTGAGTAGCACCAAAAATATGGCAAATATAAAACGCAGGAAAACGCCGGTAGAGGTGATGCTGCTTTTAGTCATTGCTTGCTCCCATTGTTAAAAATTTTTGAAATTCCCGATTGCATGGGCGATTTATTTTGCTGCGATTGACTGCACCAGCACCCAGGGCTTAATTACTACCGCCCAAACCAGCGCATCGGCTTCATACCAGGCGAGGGCCTGGCTGTCTTTCACCGCATCCACTAAGCCTGCGTCCATACACTCTTTAATTTGCGCGGCATTGTTGGCGGCAATTTGCGCGGCTACTTGGGTTAAATCGAGGCTGGCATCTACGGCTATGGCGGAACCGCTGGCGAAAAAGCGCTGCAGCTCGTGCCAGCGGATTTGTGCGGTTTCCAGATTAATTTGTTGTTCGAGTTCGTTGCTCATATTTACCTCTAAAATATTAACCCCACCCTAACCCTCCCCTTGAAAAGGGGAGGGAATTTAGAACCAGCCGCCCCTTACTATTGTTAATCCGGCTCGCGTCCAGCTCCTCCCCCTTTTGAAGGGGGAGGTTGGGAGGGGGTTATTTGTTGCTAAGCGCTCGCGCGACTTTGGAATTGTTGGGTTTGTTGATGGCCGCGCTTATGGCATTGCCCGCAGCGATAAGTTTGTGCAGATCCACACCGTGGCTAATGCCTAAGCCATTTAATAAATACACTAAATCCTCAGTGGCGACATTGCCGGTGTAGCCCTTGGCATAGGTGCAGCCGCCGAGGCCGGCAACGGAGCTGTCAACCACGCTCACACCCATTTCCAGTGCAGCAAAAATATTGGCCAGCGCCTGGCCATAGGTGTCGTGCATATGCACGGCGAGTTGCGGCAGGGGAATACTGCGTGCGCAGGCTTCGATCAGGCTTTTGGTTTTGCCTGCTGTGCCTACGCCGATAGTATCGCCCAGGGAAATTTCATAGCAGCCCATGGCCAATAATTCCTGCGCGATTTTTTCCACTTGTGCGGCTTCTACGTCACCTGAGTAGGGGCAGCCGAGCACACAGGAAATATAGCCGCGCACCGGAATATGATTTTCCTTGGCGGCTTGCATGACCGCTTCAAAACGCTGCAGGCTTTCGCCAATGGAGCAGTTGATATTTTTTTGGCTAAAGGCCTCTGAGGCAGCGGCAAAAATAGCAACTTCGTTGGCGCCCACTGCCAACGCCCGTTCAAAACCCTGGAGGTTGGGGATAAGTGCGGCATAGGTAACGCCCGGCTTGCGCGCAATGCCGCTAAACACCTCGCCGCTATCGGCCATTTGCGGCACCCACTTGGGGTTAACAAAACTGCCTGTCTCTATGTAGGTGAGCCCCGCATCCACCAGCTGGTGAACCAGATCAATTTTGGTTTGAGTGGCTATGGTCTGCTTTTCATTTTGCAGGCCGTCGCGTGGGCCGACTTCGACGATTTTAACTTGCTTGGGTAAAGCCATGATTAATCCTCACCCCAGCGCGGCATTAAATCCTGCTCCAGGCCCAGCTGGTCGAGGATGCGCGCTACGATAAAGTCCACCAGCTGCTGCACGCTTTGCGGCTGCATATAAAAGCCGGGGCTGGCGGGCAGCACAACTGCGCCCATCTGGGTGAGCTTGAGCATGTTTTCCAAATGGATTTGCGAGTAGGGGGTTTCGCGCGGCACCAGGATCAGCTGGCGGCGCTCTTTAAGGGCGACATCGGCGGCGCGCTCGATCAGATTGTTGCTGGCGCCATGGGCGATGGCCGACAGGCAGCCGCCGCTCGCGGGGCAGATCACCATGGCGCTGGGCGAGCTGGAGCCGGAGGCGACAGGGGCAAACCAATCGTCTTTGGCGAGCAGTTGCAGCTGGCCTTCCTCGGCGTTGTACAACTGGGTGAAAAAGGCTTCCTGTTCTTCCAGGGTTTCTGGCAGCTCCAGGTCTGTCTCTGTGCGGATTACTACTTCTGCCGCGCTGGAGATCAGCAAATAAACTTTGCAGTCGGCGGCGATCAGGCATTGCAGCAGGCGCAAACCGTATTGGGCGCCGGAAGCGCCGGTCATGGCCAGGGTAATGGCTCTTGGGCGCGTGAGGCTCGGGGGCTGAGTCATGGCGAGTTTCAGGGTCCGTGGCTAAAGATGAAGAGCTTAGCATTTTTGTCGCGCTAGCCAAATGCAAGGGCCTTAACCTCCAGCCCCTTAGCCTCAAATCCCTGAGCCTCAAGCTCTCTGGGTTATTAGGGGGGTGTATCCAGGGCGCGGTCAGTTCGCGTTAATCGGCGACATGAGCCCCCGTGTAGAGGAGGATGTGCGGGAAATAAGTCGCCTGTTGCCCTGCCGTAAATTCATGAATGTTGATTTCAAACAAGAGCCGCCCGTGGCCCCGCCGTATAATAAATATGCTGATCAGGTTTGTTTTCCCCTTTTAATCATCTGTTTGCACATCAAGGAGCAAGTCCATGACTAGCTATCACGCCGTTGTTTGGTTAGATCGTAAAGAGGCGCACGTCCTTACCTTTGAGCAGGGTGAGGTGGATGTGCAGCGCATTAAATCCCGCTACCACCACAAGGCGCCCGGTGGGCACGCCGGCAGCCATCAACAGATGCACGGGCGCGCCAGTGCCCAGGGACATCACTCGCCGGAGGGCGGCCATGGGCTGGTAGATCCGCATTACTATCATCAGATCGCACAAAGCCTGGTGGGGGTTAAAGAAATTTTGGTGACCGGGCCGGCGCAAGCCAAGGACGAATTCCGCACCCACTGCGCGCAGCACGAACCCGCGATTGCCAGCGCAATTGTTGAGGTTGTTCCCTGCGATCATCCCAGTGATGCGCAGTTAGCCGCGCTGGCGCGCAAATATTTTGTCAAATACGATCACATGCACGGCTAGGGAGCTGCGCACGATATTGCCCGCGTGGGTATCTAATGGTTGTTGAGCCAAAATAAAACCCGAGGCGGAGTATTTGAATCAGCAATACATTGCTTAACTCGATTGCGGGTTGCCGACGAGGGCTAGCTACGATTAGCAAAGCCTAATCGTACGAGTGGATTGCCGTCGTAGATTGGTTGAGATTTCCCAGATCGATATTGGCAAGAACGTGCTTTATCTGTAAGGGCCTGGGGTTGATTGCATACTTACGATTAGGCTTTGCTAATTGTACCTGGCTAAACAGTAAATCCCCCTCGATCCCCCTTTGGCAAAAGAGGAAGTCTGACTCCCCGGTTGATCAGAGCCTGTCATCGACGAGATTGCGAGGATGCTAATCGGATAGCTCCCTCCCTTAGAAAAAGGGAGGGCCAGGGAGGGATTTTGCAGTGGGACTTACTTACCGAGTACACCCTTAACAAAGGCGGTAATGCTCTCGTCCTGGCTGTGCTCGAAGAAGCAGGCCTGGAAGCGCTCGCCGCTCACGGCGGTTTTTACCAGCTCTGGGTCCAGCGCCTGCAAGCCTTCCAGGTAGGATTTGGCAGTGGCCAGTTTCACCTGAGTGAGTATGCCGGCGTTGCGCACCTGCGACTCGCGGCGCTCGGCGGGGTAGCCCTGGCCGCGCACGCCGGTAAAGGCCTTCTCGAAAATGGTGCGAATATTCAGCTCGGCACCCCAGCCAAAACCCTTGGCAAAAGGCAGCGCCAGGGCGTTGCCGTTGTTCACCTGGGCAAACAAATAGGCATCTGTTGGCTCAATGCAGTAGCCGCAGAACACGCCTGGGTGGGCGTTGAGCGACATCATCGCGCCCTGGCCGGTGCCGCAACCGCTCACCACAAAATCCACTGCTTTAGAGTTGAGCAACAGGCTGGCCATTATGCCCAGGTGGATATAGGTCAAATAATGGTCGTTGTCGCCATCCATACCTACGTTAAACACGCTGTGGCCCTGGTCGGCGGCAAC
>CBINKF010000339.1:0-4208 GCA_966251115.1 uncultured Cellvibrio sp. | reverse complement strand
CACAGATTCGCCAAACTGCACCGGCATAGTGGAGATACGCACATCGATATTGCGGTGCTTTACCTTGAGATTAAAACGACCATCCTGGGGCAAACGCTTTTCCGAGATATCCAGCCCCGCCATCAATTTCAAGCGCACTACCAGGGCCGAGGCGATGCGTTTTTCGTTCATCACCTGCTCCAGCAATACGCCATCAATACGGTTGCGGATGCGCAGCACTTTTTCATCGGGTTCGATATGTATATCCGAGGATTTGGTATTAATCGCCTCCTCAAAGATTTTTTGCAGCAGTTTTACAACTGGCGCCTCTGTGTCTGTGGCATCGGTGACAAAATCCGCCAGGTCAACAGCCGACTCCTGCAGTTCCTCTTCCAGCTCAGTTGCCAGGCTGGCGATTTCGCTGGTGCGGGTGTAGGCGATATCGAGAATATCGAGCAATTCAGATTCACGGACTACCGCAGGCTTAAGGTTTTTTTGCAGTATGCGCTGCAATTCATCCAGACAAAAAATATCCGTTGGGTCTGCCATTCCCAGCAACAGCCCGTCAAAGTCTTCGCGCAATAATATTACGCGATAGCGACGCGCACTGGTTTCCGGTAAGCGCTGCACCAAATTGCGATCAAAGCGAAATTGTTTAAGCTCCACAAACGGAATAGCCAGCTGCGCCGAAAGCAGGTTAAGCAGCGCATTTTCCTCTACATAACCCAGTTCCACCAGGGTGGCACCCAGCTTACGTCCGGTGAGCTTTTGCTCCTGCAATGCATGTTGCAACTGGGTATCGGTGATCATTTGCTTTTCAACCAGCAAATCACCTATGCGTATGCGTTTACTCAGCGTTGAGTTCATAAGATGCCTGTTGCTTAAAATCGGGTTAAATACATTTTTAAAAAAATTGCAGCATGGCGGTTAACTGCTTAATGCCTGGATTCGCTGCGTAACATAAGCTCGCACTTCGGTCTGAAGTTCGGCGAATTGATTAAGGCGTTTATAGGCCTGTAACGCCAAAGATTTTTGCGCAAGCGCATCGAGCGCCAGGGCATAGCCAAGCCAATACGCAGGTTTTTCGCCAAAATCGGACAAGAGCCCTCGATAAGTTTCGGCCGCCTGCGCGTAGCGGGCATTTTTTTGATAGAGCCCGGCGAGCAGCGAGCGATAATGCTCCAGCGACTGTGCGGTATTTAGCTGACTTTCCAACAGGTCAATAGCTTGATCATCCTGTTGCGCCATTAACGCCAGGCGCGCTTTGTAGTAGTTGCGCTCAGCTGCTGCTAAAAAATCGGCATCTTTAAGCAAATCCTCAACGGCGGGAGCCCGCCCCTGCTGACAGTAAAGTTCCAACAGCACCCTGGTAGACTCAGGAGACCGGGGGGTGCGCGCTAAAAAGCGCTGCAACTGCGCCATAGCCAGGGGCTGCTTACCCTGAGCGATAAGCTGCTGCGCCTGCTGGGCTTGCTGGCTGTCCTGCCACTGGGCATTAGGGGTTACCGATAAATACGCTGTTTGATCCCCAGGTATTTGATCTACAGGTGTTTGATCTACAGCCGGTTGATCTACGGCCGTTTGAACTGCAGCCGCTTGATCTGCAGATGATGGAGGTCGAGTGGCCGACGCAATTTGAGTCACAGATGTATCGGAGGCATGACTGCCAGGCAATTTACCGGCATTAGCGTCTGCCGCTGCAGCAGAAATTTGATCCGGCGCCACCGCACGGGATGGCGCCGGATCAGTATCATTTTGTGCAGCCAAACTATTTTCCAATTGTTCAGCAAAAGTTTGAGTGGCAGCATACTCAGGTGCAACCAATTGCGCGCGGTGTAAGAGTGTTTTTGCACGCAACAAATTGCCCTCCGCCAAGCTGGATTTGGCAATAACCAAATAGCGGTCTGCCAGGTCAGTCAACCCTGCTAATGCCTGCGGGTTGCGCTTATCCAGTGCCAACACCTGCTGGTAATAACTGTAGGCATTGTCGTCAAAAGGCGATGTCAATCTATCGCGCAATAACGCTGCCCGCGCCAACCCCAAGAGCTCGCCAATTTTTACCAGCTGCGCGCGGCTTAACACCGAGGATGCTAAAGCGGACTCACCTGCACCAACCATTGCGGAATTATGATCGGCAGCTTTTGCGGATAGCTCGTCCGCTGATGCGGAGGGCAAGTTGGCTGATGCGGAGGGCAAGCTGTCTGATGCGAAGGGTAAGCTGGCAGATGAGGCTGACTGGGTTTGCTGGAATGCCGTTTGAGCGGTTGATACAGCCATCTTGGCCCTGGCGTCCGCATTAAGATCTTTCGTCTTCACATCGCTCGCTGCTGAATCATCTGGCTGCACATTAACAACTTTCGTGTTAATTGTTTGCCCGCTTACAGATTCGGTAACATTGGCTGCTTGCAACTGTTCCCACAGGTTTTTGGTGCCCAGGCAAACACCCAGCACCAGGATAAATATCAGCAAACTGAGCAGCCAAGGGCGGCGCTCAGCGCGAAACAACCCCGATTCATTGAGTTGCGCGCGCGCATCATCTCCGGCCAAAGCCGAGGGTTTATGTTGTACGCTGGAAAGATCGCGCAACATGTCATTTAAAAGGCTCACAGCCACACCCCATTTAGCGCTGGCACAAATACTATGGCGGCGGCCGCTACAGCGGCCAGGGCTGGCCACAACCAGTATTCGCGCCTGGCCAATACCTGCCCCAGCTTTTTGCTCTCTGCGGTATCGCGAATTGCACTAACCATATGCTGACGTTTAACCCGGCTACTGGCTTGGCCGTAAGCGGCGAGCATGGCTTTGTGGGCAATAACATTGATTAATCTGGGCACACCGGCAGACGCCCGATAAAGCAATTTGGTTGCCCCGGGCGTAAACACATCCGCCCCGCTCCAGCCCGCCGATTGCAATCTGAAACGCAAATAATCCGCCAGTGAATTGGCCGGTATAGTGTGCAGGTATTCGGCAAAAACAATGCGCTGTTTTAACTGGCGCAAATCTGGCCTGTCCAGCAGTACATCCAGCTCCGGCTGTCCAAAAAGCACAACTTGCAACAGCTTGCGTTTTTCAGTTTCCAGGTTGGTCAACAGACGCAGGGATTCAATGGTTTCGCGCGGCATAGCCTGGGCCTCATCGACAATGAGCACCACCTGTCGCCGGGCCTGGGCAAGCTCTACCAGGCGCAGGTTAATTTCCTTTAACAATTGATAGGAGGGCATTTCCGGGGAATAGGCTATACCCAACTCTTCTGCCAAAAACCATTTTAATTCGTCAGGGGTCAGATAAGGGTTGGGTATATAGGCAGTGAGAAATTGCGGCCCAAGGTTAGCCAGCAGTTTGCGGCTAAGCAGGGTTTTACCGGTCCCCACCTCGCCCACCACTTTGATAAAACCCTCGCTGTGGCGCAGCGCGAGCAGCAGCGTACTCAGCACTTCGCGGTGGCTCTGGCTGTTAAAATAAAACTGCGTATCCGGAGTTAATGAAAATGGATGTTCCTTTAATCCAAAATGTTGTCGATACATGGATCACCTCAGCCGCGCCTGTGCTTGGCGATTATTGTTTCCGGTAGGTATCGCCCATTATTTGCATCCGCGCCTGCTCGTCTTGTAACTGATCGCCCCAGGTAGAATCGCCAATAACTATGGGGCGCAGCAATATTACCAATTCCGTCTTACTGCTTTTTTTGTTCTTGGTGCGGAACAGGCTATTTACCACAGGAATATCGCCCAAAATCGGACGTTTACCATCCTGTACATTATTGGATTCAGTCATTAATCCACCCAGCACTATCACCTGACCATTCTCCGCTTTGACAATACTGTCTGACTCGCGAATACCGCGCAGGGCCAGAGGCAGCGAAAAGTTTTCATCGCCTACGGTAAACACTTTTAACTGATCAGTTACATCGCTAACTATGGGGTGTATGTGCAATATAACTTCGCCAGTCTCAGAGATCTGCGGTGTCACATCCAGGGAAATACCGCTAAAAAACGGCGACAGTTCTATATTAGGCGTGTTAGTCGTAGCCGAAGCATTGGTGGTAGTGTTATTTGAAATCCCGGTAATAAAGTATTCATCGTTACCAACACGAATTACGGCTTTTTGATTGTTAACTGTTGAAACCCGTGGGCTGGACAGCACTTGTACGCTGCCTTGGGTTTCCAGCAAAGACAACAAGGTGGATATATCCTGCACTTGAAGCAGCGATGAGAACAGGCCCTTACCAC
>CBINKF010000338.1:0-4225 GCA_966251115.1 uncultured Cellvibrio sp. | reverse complement strand
GGTGCCCCGCGCCGGTAACACCCTTGAGGGAGACGTAATAGAGGAAACCACTGGCGTGAGCGGCGATCCGGTGGGCGCGCTCAACTGTGGTGGTGGGGGCCAACAGGAAGATATTGTCCAGACCAGCCGCATCCAGCGCACTCTTAAGCACACTGACCTCTTCAGGCGGCAGATCAACAGTCAACAAACCATCGACGCCAGCCTCTGCCGCCGCCCGCGCAAAAGCTTGATAGCCAAAACGCTCAACCGGGTTGGCATAGCCCATCAGCACAACGGGCGTATCCTGATTGGTTTGGCGAAATTCTTTCACCAGGGCCAGGGTGGATTTTAAACTGATGTTGTGGACCAGGGCGCGCTCGTGGCCTTTTTGAATCACTGGACCTTCGGCCATAGGGTCAGAGAATGGAACCCCCAACTCAATGACATCCACACCGGCATCAACCAGGGCATGCATAGCCACCAGACTGGCCTCGGGATAGGGGTCGCCATTGACTATATAGGCCACCAGTATTTTTTTACCCGAAGCCTTGGCCTGGGACAATCGCTGGGAAATTCGACTCATCGCAAATCCTGAACTGTTACGAGGCTCGGGGTCACCCGAGCCTGAGGGTTAAACTGTAATTCCGTCTAGGGCAGCTACGGTAAGGATATCCTTGTCGCCGCGACCGGAGAGGTTGGCAATAATCACTTGATCCTTGTCCATGGTCGGCGCCAGTTTTTCAACATAGGCCAACGCGTGACTGGACTCCAGAGCAGGCATTATGCCCTCGGTCTTGGTCACTTTGCGGAACGCGGCCAAAGCTTCATCGTCATTAATGGCGACATAGTTAACTCGGCCTATATCTTTCAACCAGGAGTGCTCTGGGCCAACACCCGGGTAGTCCAAACCGGCAGACACAGAGTGGGTTTCAATGATCTGACCGTTTTCATCTTCCATCAGGTAAGTGCGGTTGCCGTGCAGAACACCGGGAACACCGCAGCTCAAGGGCGCGGCGTGCTTACCCGATTCCAAACCCAAGCCACCCGCCTCTACACCGTACATTTTAACGCTGGTGTCAGTCAGGAAAGGGTGGAATAGGCCAATGGCGTTAGAGCCGCCGCCAACGCAGGCAACCAGTGCGTCCGGTAGCTTGCCAGCCTGCTCCAGGCATTGGCGGCGCGCTTCACGTCCAATAATGGACTGGAAGTCACGCACCAATTGGGGATAAGGATGTGGGCCAGCAACGGTACCAATAATGTAGAAGGTATCATCAACGTTGGTTGCCCAGTCGCGCATGGCTTCATTCATCGCATCTTTAAGCGTGCGTGAACCGGAAGTTACCGGGAAGACCTCCGCCCCCAGAAGCTTCATGCGGTAGACGTTGAGCGCCTGACGCTTGACATCCTCGGCGCCCATATAAACGCGGCATTTAAGCCCCAAGCGCGCCGCTACTGTCGCGGTGGCAACCCCGTGCTGGCCTGCACCAGTCTCGGCGATAACTCGCTGCTTGCCAGTAAATTTCGCCAGCAGTGCCTGGCCAATGGTGTTGTTTACCTTGTGGGCGCCGGTGTGGTTGAGGTCTTCGCGCTTAAGATAAATTTGTGCGCCACCCAGCTCGCGGGTCCAGCGCTCGGCGAGGTACAAAGGCGAAGGGCGACCGACATAATGCGCCAGATCTTTATCGAATTCGCCCTGGAATCCCGGGTCACCTTTCAAGCGACTGTAGATTTCCTGCAGCTCGTCGAGTGCATAGATCAGGGTTTCGGAAACAAAGCGACCACCAAACTGCCCGAAATGACCTTCTGCATCGGGAAACCGGGTGTAATCAATCGAGGAATACTGCTCTGAATTGCTCACTGTTCAATCACCTTTTAAGATCAATTGCCGCAATGAAGCTTGCCTGCGGCAGATTGAGCATTGCAAATAAAACGCTTTATTTTGTCATGATCTTTTATACCGGGGGCAGATTCTACACCACCGCTCACATCAACCCCATAGACGCCGGTCATCGCTATAGCCTGGCCAACGTTTTCTGCCGTCAACCCACCAGCCAACACCAGCGAGCGTCCGCAGTCAGGCACCCTGCCCCAATCAAAGCTTTCACCGGTTCCGCCGGGAACGCCAGGGCGATAGGCATCCAATAAAATTGCCGATGCCGAGGGATACTGGTCTATCGCAGCCAGCACATCCAACTCGGGGCGCATGCGAATCGCTTTCATATAAGGGCGATGAAAGGACTCACAGAATTCACGACTCTCATCGCCGTGAAACTGCAGCAAGTGGAGCGGCACCTGACGCAACACCTCGGCAACAGTCTCTGCCGGTGCATTGACAAAAAGCCCCGTCACCACGGTAAAACTGCCCACAGCCAGGGCTATGCTGCGAGCCTCGTCCAGCGCAACCGCGCGGGGGCTGGCTGAGTAAAATACCAAGCCAATAGAATCGGCACCGGCTGCAACAGCAGCCTTAGCATCAGCAACACGGGTAATTCCGCATATTTTGGTATGTATCACTTTCAACTGGCTACCACCGAAACAAGCATCAATTCACGCTAGTGCTAAACCTACTTAGCGACAAACCATCGCCCGGCTGCACATTTTTTAATCAGCAACACCAGGTTACCGGTTAATTAAAGCGGCGATACTAACAGAATTTGTGGTCAAATGAACCGAAATAGCAGTAGCCGCGCACCAGCTGATCAGAGCTTGATCAGCCCGCAAACTCGCCCAGGGTCTCGGGAAAATAAAGCGGCCCGGGTAAACCAACAGGGAGCTGGAATTGCGCCGGATAATCCACTGCCACCAGATAAAGCCCAAATGGTTTGGCGGTGACGCCCGCGGCGGACCTGTCTTTTGCCAAAAGCACATCGCGCACCCAGGTGGGCGATTTAAACCCGGCCCCTACCTGCATTAACACCCCAACAATATTGCGCACCATGTGATGGAGAAAAGCGTTGGCCTGCACCTCCACCACTATCAGTTCGCCGCGGCGCGCAATATGCAAATACTCAATTCGACGCACTGGACTTTTGGCCTGGCATTGGGTGGCGCGGTAGGAGGTAAAGTCATGCTCACCCACCAGAAAGCTCGCCCCCAGACGCATAGCGTCCACATTTAAAGAATATTGAGACCAGGTAACTTGATCGTGCAACAGCGCAGAAGATGCTTTGCCATCGGCAATTAAATAGCGATAAGTGCGGTTTAGGGCACTAAAGCGCGCATGAAATTGCGGCACCACATCGCACGCCCAACGCACACCTACAGTATCGGGCAGATGCGGGCGAACGCCACGCACCCAGGCTTTAGCGGGCCGTTTCGCCAGAGTGTCAAAATGAATCACCTGATTGGTTGCATGAACACCCGCGTCAGTGCGCCCGGCACACACCAAACTAATTGACTCATTCGCCACAATAGACAGAGCCTTTTCCAGAGCCTGCTGCACGGTTTTTACACCGTTGGGCTGCACCTGAAAACCGTGGTAATCGCTGCCTTTGTACTCTATGCCCAGTGCCACTCGCTGCATGCCTTCGGGCCAAACGCTGGGCTCAACAATTTCACCATTGCGCTCGTAGGGCTTGAATTTAGGGACATAGTTTTCGGACATGTGCAAAACAACCAAAGGTGAAAATCGAGTCAAGTTAACGAGCAAATCTAGCGAACCCTAAAAACAAAAAGCCTTGCACAAGCCAATGTGCAAGGCTTTTGCGCAGCTGATCACTAAGCCTGGATACGGCTTAACAACTCCTCTGCCTCGGTGCGCTGCTGCTCGTTACCTTCCTGAACAACTTCGGAGAGTATGTCGCGCGCACCTTCCGCATCGCCCATATCTATGTAGGCGCGAGCCAAGTCCAGCTTGGTGGCTGCCTCATCCGCATCGGCAAGGAAGTCCAACTCGGAATCCATATCCTCATCGGACATGTCGAGGTTTTGCTCTGCCAACTTTTCCAGATCCAGGTCAGTATCCTCGCCAGAAAAATCTGACAGAGCTTCGGCAAATACATCATCATCCGCCAGAGCTTCAGGCTCAATCTCCAGGTCTTCGGCCGCGAGGCCGGACACTTCCAGCTCGGGACTCTGTAAATCCTCCTCGACGATTTCATCTTCAAGATGCAGAGCCTCATCCGAAGTTTCAGGCGCTTCCAGCGCCTCCTCCAAACCCAGAGGCTCACCCAAGTCGGCCTCATTCAAATCAGCCTCATCCAGCTCATCCGTCAGGGATAAGCCTGAGTCCGGTAACTGATCAAAA
>CBINKF010000337.1:0-4226 GCA_966251115.1 uncultured Cellvibrio sp. | reverse complement strand
AACAGGCCCAGCCAGGCGCTGGGATCGGCGATCCATTCAAGAGTCATCAACTATTCATTCCCAAAAAAGCCATCAACTATTAATTCCAAAAAAAGCCATCAACTATTCGTTCCAAAAAAAGCCATCAACTGTTCGTTCCAAAAAATGCCATTAACTATTCATTACTAAAAAAACATCATCGTTTCATTTCTAAAAAAACCATCAGCTTCCCATGAGGTGCTCAACCATAGTGACCATCGTTTGCAGCGCCATCCACAGAATGCCACTCAAATAAAATCCGCTGGCGACGCCGAACACCAAGCCAATCAAAACACAGAGGCCATCGCGCTCAATCACCCCCAAGGCGATAAATAAGATACCCAGCCCAGGCAGCAGGTTGCCCAAAGGGATGGGCAGTATGAGAAAAAACGCCAAGAGCGCGCACACGGCGCCGAGAATTCGCTCCACCCAGCCGCGACTGAGGATATCCAGGCGCGGCTTGAGCAGCCGCTCTATTTTTTTGAGCCAGGGCGCCAGGGTGTGAATCACTTTTTCCAGACTGCTGCGCTTGAGCGAGCGCTCGCCCAGCCAGCGCGGTAAATAAATGCGCTCCTGCCCCAACATCATCTGCAGGGCAACAAACAGCAGCGGCAGCCCGGTAATGGTGGAGACTCCGGGAACCCCCACAATGGGCAGGGAGTTAGGTAGGGCAAACAGCAAAAGAATAAACCCAAAGGAGCGGTGACCTAAGGATTGGGTGACATCGCGCAAACTGACGCGATCACTAGAGAATTGGTTGAGATTAGCCAGTAATAAAGACGACAAGCTTGTGCTCGTATGACGCTGAGTTTTCTGCTCAGGGTCGCTATCGGACGCAGGCATGCAATTACCAAAGATGACCAGGATGGCCGGATTCTACTGTGTTGGGATGACCCTGACTAGCTTGACAGCAGCTGAATATCCGTTGCTAACTGCCCTCGACTCCGCCCCAAAAAGGACCAGGCATTGATCAACCACAGATTCATCGACACTATTCTTCAGCTCGACCAGGCCCAGTGGAACCAGCTCTGCCCGCCGGGCTACCCCTTTGCACGCTACCAGTTTCTGGCCGACCTGGAGCTTTCCGGCGCCACCACTGCCGCCTCTGGCTGGCAGCCACAGCACCTGCTAATTGAGCAGGAGGGCACGCTGGTGGCGGCCCTGCCAACCTATATTAAAACCCACTCCTATGGTGAATACGTGTTCGACTGGGCCTGGGCTGATGCCTACCATCGCTACGGCCAGCCTTATTATCCCAAACTGGTCAGCGCCATCCCCTTTACCCCCTGCCAGGGGCCGCGACTTCTCGGGCAGCTTCCCGCCGGGGTCGATATGGCCCAGGTCGTCAACTGGTTAAAAGCCCATTGTCGCGCGCGACAATTGTCTGGCTGGCATTGCCTCTTCCCCCAACCCGAGGAAGCTCAAGCCTGGAGCCAGGGCGATAATTTTGCGCGTCTCGGCTGCCAATTCCACTGGTTTAATCGCGGCTACGGGAGTTTTGATGATTTTGTGGCGGCGATGAATTCGCGCAAACGCAAAAACATCCTCAAAGAGCGGCGCCAGCTGACGGCGGCGGGGATTTATTTTGATTGGCTGGAGGGCGATAAAATAACTGCTGGTGATCTCGATGGCTTTTATCAATTTTATCGCGCCACCTACCTCAAACGCAGTGGCCACCAGGGCTATCTCAATCGCGATTTTTTCCTGCGCCTGGGGCAAAACCTGGCGGATCACCTGCTACTGATCCGCGCCTTTTCCCGGGATGCACCGGGCGAGCCCATTGCCGGCGCACTGTTTTTTCACGATCAACAAACACTATATGGCCGCTACTGGGGCTGTCGCGCCGAGTTTCAATTTCTGCACTTCGAAACCTGCTATTACCAGGGTATAGATTTCGCTATCGCCCGGGGATTAAAACGTTTTGACGGCGGCGCCCAAGGGGAGCATAAAATTGCGCGCGGTTTTGAGCCGGTGTTTACCCACTCTCGCCACTGGCTGGCAGATGAGCGGTTTCACCAGGCCATAGCCCAGGCTATGCACCAGGAAGCGATACAGGTTCAAGCCTATGGGCGCGAGGCTGCGGAATTGCTGCCGTTTAAATCCTCTGCCGATTAAAAATAATCGCCGCGGAAAAGCCAAAACAAAACGCCCCGCAGTGCGGGGCGCGTTGTGGTTAGCAAGCGTTTAACTGGCGAAATTTAAACTTTAAACGTGTCTATCTGCTTTTTCAGCTCGGCCGATTCGTTGATCAGTTGGCTGCCACTGGAATTAACCACCTGTGCATTCTCGGCCACTTTTTCCGAGAGCGAATGGATGGCGGTAATATTTTTGCTCACTTCGTTAGCCACCGAGCTCTGCTGATGGGAAGCGGTGGCAATCTGATGGTTCATATCGTTGATGATAGTGATATTGCTGCGGATTTTATCCAGTGCCGCACCTACTTTGGAGGCCGTATCTATAGTCTCGCGCGCCGAGGTGGTGCTGGTGTTCATCGCCTGGTGCGCCTCATCGGCGGCGCGCTGTAACTGCACAATAATCGATTCGATTTCCTCTGTGGAGGCGCGGGTTTTTTGCGCCAGGGAACGGACCTCGTCGGCCACCACCGCAAAGCCGCGGCCCTGCTCGCCGGCGCGCGCCGCTTCAATAGCCGCGTTAAGGGCGAGCAGGTTGGTTTGTTCGGCGATGGTGCGTATCACCTCCATCACCGAGCCAATATTTACCGAATTGTTTTTCAGCACCTGAATTTTTTGCGCCGTGGATTCAATCTGGCTGGTCAGGCGATTTACGTTTTCCAGCGAGAGGCTAACAATTTCATTACCTTCGTTGGCGAGTATGCTGGTGGCGTTAGTGCGCTCGGCCGTGTCGCCGGCGTGACGCGCAATTTCAGTGGCCGAGGCGGACAACTCTTCGACGGCGGTAGCCACCAACTCAATTTCACGCAGCTGCTGCGAGGTGGAATTAACGGTGCTTTCAGTGGCGTTGCCCATGGTGTTTACGTTGGTGCGAACCTTGTCATTTACCTGCACCACATTGCGAATAATCAGGGCTATGTGTTCCATTACCCGATTGAAGTTGTGGGCCAGCTCCGCCACTTCGTTTTGGCTGTGGGTGGGCAGGCGACGGGTCAAATCGCCACCGCCATCAGCAATTGCCGAGAGCGAGCGGGTCACCTCTGCCACGGGCGCCAGCACCATAGTGCCCATCAACCAGTAAACGGTTATCAGGCTGGCCGCCAGCAGCGCAACTACGGTGAGCAGGTTGGTCTTAATTTGGCTGCTCAGGGTATCCTGCAATTCCTGGGTGGAAAAACTTATGTCATAGCTGCCGATGGTGGTTCCGTTGTAAACAATAGGTATGGCTTTGCGCTCCAGCTGATTGCTACTGCGGTCATCATCTGAGGCCTTGGCCAGCTCTTTGCCGCGGTGATCCACCACATTGATGGAGGTGACCAGCGAGGTGTTTACCAGGGATTTGGCTATGGCTTCAATTTGTTGGAAATCGTAGGCAAATACCGCTTCCAAAATCGAGCTGTTGGTCAGCTGAATCATAGCCGCCGTCTCGCTCTCCAAATCGCTCTCCAGTTTGCTTTTGGCAATCCGGTAATTAGTGAAGGCTACCAAAAGTGCAATCGCCACCATAGCGACGCCCAGCCAGATCATCAGTTTTGTGCGCAGTGATTTTTGTACCATGTTCCCCCCGAGCAGAGCGGTAAAAGCTGTCAGTGTTTTAATTATCGGCAGTTATTTTATTGCCTTTAAGGTGTTGGTTTTGGGTATGACATTATTTCTGGCCGGGTGGACTCTTTAGCTGACCAGGCGGTTCGCCTTAACTGACCCGGCGACTCACCCTGCCTGGCCGGATAGAGCCGGGTTTGCCAGGGGTGGGATTGCACCGGGATTAGGGCCGTTTTTGTTATACCGTCCAGTGATTATAGTCAGTATTAAAAGAAGTGGGCGTCCAATACCGTTAAAGAACAATGTTGTTAAAGAACGGTGCAGTTAAAGAACGGTGCCGAAAAAATAAGTATGCCAGAGACAAGAAATCTAGTTGATAAATGCGCCAAAAACAACAAAGCCGGGCTAGATTTACTCCAACCCGGCTTACCGTGAAATAAATTACCTAATTATCAATAGCTTAGTCATCACCGTCCGGATCATTGCCACCCGCCATGCCCAAGTCCTTTAGCTTGCGCGTCAGGGTATTGCGCC
>CBINKF010000336.1:0-4246 GCA_966251115.1 uncultured Cellvibrio sp. | reverse complement strand
TCACGGATCGCGTTGCGGTGTTCGCGGATTCTAACCAGGGCACCATGCGCCTGCTGCACTTTAGCGACAAGGTTGAATGGCAGGCGCTCAGCAACTCTCGTCAGTTGGGCTAGACGGTTTTCTTTTAGCAAGGAAACAGGGAGGTTACAGGGATGATTCAGGCCCGGGACCCGGCTTGGCGACAGGGAGACGTGACAGGGATATCAAGGAGGTTTCGCATTCAGGGAGCGAGTAAAAAACTACAATAACCAATCACAATAATTGGTGGCCATAATCAAAAACCGGCTGGTATTTACCGCCGGTTTTTTATTTTTTCCACTCAAGCGGCTTCCAGCAACTGCAATCCCACGGCGGCGACAAACCCCAGAGCCGCCACCAGGCCAGAGAGTTCATGGGTTTCGGCGAAGGCTTCAGGGATCATGGTCTCCACCACCATGGCAAAAATCCCGCCCGCCGCCAGGCAGGTAATCAGGACATGCACCTGCGGTGAAAGCCATTCAAAAAAAACAGCCCCCAACGCGGCAAATGCACCTGATACCAGGGCCATTCCACCCCACAAGCGGGCGATAAATGCGCCGCTGCGCCCCGACTCCTTCATCCCCGCCGTGCTGGAGAGCGCCTCGGGAATATTGGAAATAAAAATCGCAATAATGGTGGCTAAGCTGAGCTGGCCACCGCTGGCAATCAGCAGGCCTATGGCAATTGACTCGGGAATGCCGTCGAGCAGGGTGCCCGCCGCTATGGCCAAGCCGGAATCACCCTGGCTGCTGGACGGCTGACGGGAGCGCTTGCGATGTTTTACGCCGCCCTGGTTAATCAGGCGGTTTACCGCCGAGAAGATCACCGCGCCGAGCATAAACCCGCCGGCAACCCAGGCTATACCGCTCTTGGCGAGTGAGTCGCCCACCAGCTCGAAACTTAACGCCGAGAGCAGAATACCGCTGCCAAAAGCCATAACATAGGCAATAGCGCGGTTGGAAAAACGCAGCCACCAACCCAGCAGCGCCCCCAGAAGCAGGGCGCTGGCGGCGACAAACCCCCAAAAACCGGCGCTCAACCAAACTGGCATAAGCTAGCCTCCAAACCCCGGCCGCTCCTGGCCCCGATTACTCCTGGCCCAGGTCATCAAACCATTCGCGCACCATAGGCGGCAGGGGCACAGAGCGGCCATTTTCGGCATTCACCCACACTACCTTGGAATAGCCCTCGGCGGCGGGAGCATCGGGTTGCGACAGGGTGTAAAGCTTGTAGGTAACCATAAAACTGGAGCGGCCAGGGTCGGACACAAACAGGTCCAGACGGATATTTTCGGGGTGGAACAGTGGGCGAAAAAAGGTGCAGCCAATGGTGACGACCACGGGGTGGGTATCGCTTTTGGTGGGAATGCCCTTGGCCAGCATCCACTGGAAACGCGCCTCTTCAAAGTAGCGAAAGTAGAGGGTGTTGTTCACATGACCAAAAGCGTCCATGTCACCCCAACGCACCGGTATTTCGCAGCTGAATACGGGTTTTTCGGCCTGGGTCATAAATTGCTCCTGCGGTAAAAAAAGGGGTTAGGCGGGGGTTCTGGCTGCAAAGCTTATCGCCATTTTGCCCAGGCCGCTGTAATCAATTTCCAGTTGGGTGTTGAGCGGCACTTCAAGCACGCCGGCGTAGGAGCCGGTGATTACCGCCTGACCGGCAACTATGCCCTGGCCGCGCGAGCGCAAAAATTCCACCAACCAGTGCAGGGGCGCACGCGGATTGCCGTTGGGATGATGGCCGGCGTGGGTCTGCAACTGCTGTTTGCCGCTGTGCACTGTGATCTTCAGCTCGGCACAGGCGGCGGCCTTTTTATTGTCCACCTGAGGGCCGATAAACAGCCCCTGGTTGACTAGGCCATCGGCCAGCACCTCCACAAATTCACACTGGCTAGGGTTGGCAAACCGCCCCTGGATCAGCTCCAGGGCCAGGTGGGTGCGCACTACCGCAGCATCTACCTCTTCGGGGCTGTAGGGCTGCGCGCGCGCGGGCAGGTCTACACCAAAAAAGAACGCCAGCTCCGGCTCTACCCGCGCCATGTCGCCCTTGGGCCAAAGCGCCACGGGCGCCACTGAATCTATGGTGCGGGTGTAAATCGGAGCCAATATCACCCGATCCTGGGGCGGCAGTGAGCACTTCCATCCGCCTATGCTGTCATCCATGCGCTCACACCAGATACGGCTGACTTCGTCCTGGATTTGCAGCGAATCGCACAGGTTCAAAGGGCGGAATTCGGCCGGCAGACGCTCGCCTGTGGTTCCGGATATTCGCCTTTGCACCAGTAGATCTGCTGCTTGGGTAGCGAGCGATGGGTTCATATTAAGTCCTGCGCGGTTGATTGTTTTTTTGTGTTATTGAGCAGATAGAAATGCGCCCCAAACAACAAGCCCCGCGTAAACGGGGCTTGATTGTCTGCCGGAAGTTAGTGACCTGGAGGGGTTAACTCGTGGGCAATGTGCTTTAGGTCTTCGCTCGATTCGAGGATATTCGTCACTGTGGTTTCAGCCTTTTCCGGGTCCAGATGCAGGTCGTCAAAAACCTGTTGCGGAATAGCCAGTTTGGGGCCGCGACCTATGCCGTGCTGCGACAACAGTCGCTGGGCGACAAAAATCAGTTTGGCATAAACCGCATTTTCACCCTGGTATTGCGGGTTGTTCTGGTGCCGCAAGCCCACCACTACCTCCTCGGGCATGGACCAGAGCGACATAAGCGCGCTGGCGAGCTGCTCGCGGGTAATTCCCAACAAATGGCGCTCGATCGCCTGATGGCTGACATGGGGGTTGGCGTCCGCCAGTTGACAGAAGCTGTGGAAATAAGGCGGGAAAACTTCCGCCAGAATCATATAGCCAAAGTTGTGCAGCAAGCCGCACAGATAGGCCATACCAAAGCTGGGGCGATGGTCGCGCGGAATGGCGGTCACCAGCCCCTCAATGGTAGCGGCCATGTACACCGACTGCTGCCAGTAGGGCAGCACGCCGTGGGGCCCCTCTTTGGGGATACTCAGGCTTTTGCCCAGGGACAAACCCAGGGCCAGGTTGAGCACCATATCAAAGCCCAACACCCGCACTATGGCATCGTGGATGGATTTGATTTTGCCCGGGGCCGAATAGTAGGGTGAAGCAGCCCAGCTCACTACCTGCGCCGCCAAACTGGGGTCAGTTTCAACGATTTGCGCCAGGTCGCTGATATCCGCATTGGGGTTCACCCGCAGTTTGATAATGCGCTGGGCAGTGTCCGACAGCGGCGGCAGCTCCAGCGTCTCCTCCAGGCGCTGCTTGATGCGCAGCTGGGTGAAATTGCGCACAGCACCGAGGATTTGTTCGGCATCGCTGCTATTGGTGTCGTCCAGTTCAAGCGGGATAAGTGGAACCGCAATTTCACATACCTGGGCGTCTTCAAGGATTTTTTTAAACTCGTCGCCATTAAAACGCAGCAACTGGTTTTCGTCGCCGGAATCGGCCCAGAGCTCATTGCGCTCTAGCAGGCTTTTATCCACCAGGGTTAACAGCCCCGCCACCTTGGGTAGCGCCGGCACTGAATGGACATTGTGCGACAGACCGAATTTATGCACCTCTTGCGGGCTGGCGGCTTGCAGCTCGCGCCCCAGGTGGCGGTTGACGGCCTTGAGATCCAGCAGCGTATCGGCCGCGTGAATCACCTGAACTCGTCCATTGGCGTCTTGCAGTATGACGGATTTGGCTGCTTTCATAGTGCGCAAGTGCTGATCGTGCCATTGGGCGCGTTCATTTTCATCCATGGGTAGGTCAGACACCTGATATTGGGCGTTCTGCTTACTCAGTAGCGATTGAACACTGGTAGGTACTGGCACGGCCTACTCCTTCTTGGGTCTCTGGGTTAAAAACTTCAAACCGGTTAATCGGGCAGTTTAGCAGACGAACCTGACTGGCTTACAGCGCCAAAGCGGCGGGCAACCAGGTTTCCGGAGCACCCGCTTTTGTAGCTTAGATGATATTCGCGGGGGCGCCGGGCAACGACTGGGCAAACTGTGAAGAAATCCGCCAAAAATTTGCTCCCGTCAAATTACACCTGCAAATAGCGCTGATTTTGCCCCAGCCAGCGTCCCACAATCTGATTGGATTGCTCGGGATACTCAGCCACCAGCAGCAGCGCTGCCTCTTTGACATAGGGCAGCAGGTGACTGTCGCGCTGCAAATCGGCGATGCGGAATTGCATTTCGCCAGTCTGGCGTGTGCCCAGCACCTCG
>CBINKF010000335.1:0-4248 GCA_966251115.1 uncultured Cellvibrio sp. | reverse complement strand
ATCGCCTTTGAGAAATACTTCCTCGCCAAAATGAAAACCGGTATCTCTGAACCCTTCTTTGAAAAGTGGATGCTGGACGCCATAGGCCTGAGGCGCCTGGATAAAAAAATGCACCACTTCTAAAGAGTGAATTTTGCGCCCGACCGGCCCGGCAACTGCCGGGCTTTTTATTGGTAGCGGGGCAAGGGCGCAGTGGCGCGGTGACTACTGACAGGAGTTGGCGCCTGCCGGGCATAACCTGTAGCTCAACCCCAAAAGCCAAGGACTTGAAATGCACAACCAAAACCCAGCCCCTGCAAACCAACCCCTGTACCGCCTGGACAGGTTTTTAGTTCCCAATAGCGCACGCGAGGTATTTTTAGCGCGGGTGCAAAGCACACATGAGCAACTGGCCCAGCAGCCGGGCTTTGTGCGCGACTACTTGCTGGAACAAGCCAAAGGCGAGGCGAGCTTTGAGCTGGTTACCTTGGTGGAATGGCAGAGCCGCCAGGCGGCAGAAAATGCGCGCGCGCAAATCAAAGCCAGTTACGAGGCCCTAGGCTTTAACGTCCAGGCGTTTTTGGCAGAGCAGGGCATAGCGGCAGAAATTGGCGTCTATCACAGTGTGCCGCGCTAGTGCGTGCACCACACCTACCCGCTGAAATTTAAGGCGAAATTTAAGGCGAAATCTATGTCCAGCAAATTTGGCTTTCACGCCATGATTACCGCGCAGCAAGGCCAGGGTAATAACCTGGCGCAATTGTTATTGGAGGCGGCAAGTGCACTCCAGGGTAATAACAATTGCGAGCTTTACCTGATTCACCAGTCGGCGGTGGAGGAGGACCAGATCCACGTCACCGAACTCTGGTGCGACGAGCAGTCCCACAAAGCCAGCTTGGCGCTGCCAGTGGTCAGATCGTTAATCGAACGCGCGCGCCCGTTAATCCTCAACCTGCAGGGCACGCCGCTCAAACTCTTGGGCGGCAAGCGTTGAGTCGGTAGTGGTGTTGAGTTGTTGGTGCGAAGGATGCGAGATTCGGGTGTTCGCGCGTATAATGCGCGCCTTTCCATTTATCCCCCCGGTTTGATTGTAAAAAGGCCAATCCATGTCCGAAGTTCGCACCCGTATTGCCCCATCGCCCACTGGCGACCCCCACGTAGGCACCGCCTATATCGCCCTGTTCAATCTCTGCTTTGCCCGTCAGCACGGTGGCAAGTTTTTGCTGCGCATTGAAGACACCGACCAAACCCGCAGCACCCCCGAATCGGAACAGGCGATTCTGGACAGCCTGCGCTGGCTCGGCCTGGAGTGGGACGAGGGCCCGGATGTGGGCGGCCCCCACGGCCCCTATCGCCAGAGCGAGCGCATGGACATCTACGGCAAATACGCCATGGAGCTGGTGGAAAAAGGCCACGCCTTCTACTGCTTCGCCAGCGCCGAAGAGCTGGACCAGATGCGCATAGAGCAGCAGGCGCGCGGTGAAACCCCCAAGTACGACGGTCGCGGCCTCAAGCTGTCGCAAGCGGAAGTGGCGCAGCGCCTGGAAGCGGGCGAGCCCTATGTAATCCGCATGAAGATCCCGGAAGAGGGCACCTGCGTCATCAACGACATGCTGCGCGGCAATATCGAAATCGACTGGTCGCAAGTTGACATGCAAGTGTTGCTCAAAGCTGACGGCATGCCCACCTACCACCTGGCCAACGTGGTGGACGACCACCTGATGCAAATCACCCACGTGATTCGCGGCGAGGAGTGGATTAACTCGGCGCCCAAGCATCTCAAGCTGTACGAATACTTCGGCTGGCAGGCGCCGGTGCTCTGCCATCTGCCGCTGCTGCGCAACCCGGATAAATCCAAGCTGAGCAAGCGCAAAAACCCCACCAGCATTCTCTATTACAAGCAGATGGGATTCCTGCCCGAAGCCATGCTCAACTACCTGGGTCGCATGGGCTGGTCCATGCCCGACGAGCGCGAAAAATTCACCCTGGCGGAAATGCAGGAGCACTTCGACCTGCTGCGCGTCTTCCTCGGCGGCTTAATTTTCGACGTGGAAAAACTCAGCTGGCTCAACAGCCTGTGGATTCGCGAAAACTTCACGGTTGAGCAGTTGGCAGAGCGCCTGCACAACTGGATGCTCAACAAAGAGACACTGCTGCAAGCCTTGCCCCACGCCCAATCGCGCATGACTACCCTGAGCGACTTCGCGCCCCTGGCTGGCTTTTTGGTGAGCGGCATGATGCCCCTGAGCGAAGCCAGCTTTGCCGGCAACAAACTGCCGGTGGAGCAGCAGAAAGAGTTCCTGCAATTCGCACTTTGGCGCCTGGAAGCCCTGCGCACCTGGGAGCGCGGCGAGCTGTTCGCCGAGCTTAAAACCCTGGCCGAGCAAATGGGCCTTAAGATCAAAGACGCCATAGCTCCGGTGTTTGTCGCCATCGCCGGCTCCACCGCCAGCTTCCCGGTGGTGGACTCCATGCAGATCATCGGCCCGGACATGAGCCGCGCGCGCATCCGCCACGCCATTAACGCCCTGGGCGGCTTTGGCAAAAACAAACAAAAGGACCTGGAAAAGGCCTACAACAAACTGGGCAGCCAGCCAGAAGAGCCAGCGGCTAATAACTAACCGCTTGATTTCACTGTAAAAAAATTAAGGGGTGCCAAGTAAATTTATGCTTGACACCCCCGCCCAAGCTCCCTAAAATGCGCGCCACTCAACGACGTCACGTCGACGAAGTTTGGGGCTATAGCTCAGCTGGGAGAGCGCAACACTGGCAGTGTTGAGGTCTGCGGTTCGATCCCGCATAGCTCCACCAAATACAAAAACCCGCGTATCGCAAGATGCGCGTTGATACGGTTCATTAAAAATGCAGGACAGCATTTTTAAACGCCCGAATGGGTGGCCCCAAAGGGGCGAGCGCCATGGATGGTGCGAGTAATCCCGCATAGTTCCTTCAGTTTCCTCTCCCTCTCTATTACCGCAGATATCGGCCTTTTTCTTTATTGGTTCCGCTAAGCGGGATGGTTCTTAGTCTCGGTTGACGTGCAGGGATGCACTAAGTCAGTGGGCGCAGGATGGCGTGAGTAAACCCGCTTAGCTTCCCCGGTTTAATCTCTCTTTTCTTCAAAATATCCCACGGAGCCACTTTCAAATCTAATATGCTAAATTGGAGGCTCTGAAACATAATGAGCAGTAATAATTTATAGGAATTTATTGGTATGTCTCGGCTAACGGAAGAACAAAAAAGACAGTTAAGTCTCTTGGAGCCCAGTCTTAGGCTTGCGGCAGCGCGTAGAGATTTTGATGAATGTAGGAGATTAACTGATTTTATTGAAATTGTTCTTAGGCCAACAGGGCATGAAATTAGGCTAATGGAATCCAAAAATTGGCTTTTTGAAACTGCGATGGAAGTTGGTAGAGTTGATTACGCCGTGCGTGGATTTATTGAGGTTAGGAAAAAAGTATCCAAGTCAACACGCCTTTATTTGGAGGCCACTGCACTTTTGGCTATTTGTTTCTTGAGAAAAAAAGACCTAACTAGAGCAAGGCCGTATATGGTGGAGGCATTTCGATGCGAGAAAAATATTACTTCAGCAAATAGGCGGTCTGATTTTAAAGTCACTTTGGCTAAAAGATTTGATGAGGAAGCATTGCTCGCATCTATTGCATCAGATACAGAAGAAAATTTGGATGTTGACCGAATTCAAGAGGATGCTGCAAAGCTAATTCAGTCAAAACATGAAGATGAAATACTTGAGTTGTTAGGGAGTAGTGTTCCTGAGGGGGCATTAGGGTTCATGGAAAAAGTGCATGCGGAATCAAAGAATTTACTAACTTATGAAGAAAAGTTGAAGTTACCATCTCCAGCTACATTTCAACAAAAGAAAAAACTTGGACGGGGAATTTTGTCGGCCTTTCAGACGGTTATTTGGCAATCCCTATGTGACAGGGAAAGTGATGTGTATAAAATGTGGTTTACTAATGGATTGCAAGCTGTATTGGATAAAAAATATTTGACTAGTGCAATTGTTGGGGCTTTAGCCGGCATAAAAATTGGAGTTTATGCAGTTGCTGTTTATTTGACTTCTTTATTGATAAAAATTGGCGTAGAAACGTTCTGTCATGTATATAAACCCAACGTTTTAATGGCTTTGAGAAAGTAGTCGAGTGAATAAATAAATTCATTATTCTGTAATCAGGCTAGCTTTATAGGCGGCACAATCTTTAACTTCCTTCTAACCTCCCCCTAAAAAAGGGGAGGGCTAGGGTGGGG
>CBINKF010000334.1:0-4256 GCA_966251115.1 uncultured Cellvibrio sp. | reverse complement strand
ATATCCGCCTACAAAGGTCGCTATTCCGCGCCCCAGCCTCCGCCTAGCGCTTTATATAAATCCACCGCCGCCGTCAGCCGCGCCAAATGCAGTTGCACCAGGGCGTCTTGGGCTTGGAATAAACTGCGCTGGGCGCTGAGCAGCGCAAGCAAGTCATCGCTGCCTTCACGGTAGCGGGCCTCAGTTAATTTGAGGCTGCGCTCAGCTTGAGCAACAATTTCCTGCTGACTCAATTCCTGCTGCGCAGAGTTTTCGGCACTTGCCAAGGCGATATCCACCTCCTGTAAACCCGTCAAAATTGCCTTGTGGTATTGCAACAACAACTCTGCACGCCTGGCTTCGGAATAGCGCTTTTGATTGAGCAGGCGTCCGCCATCAAACAAAGTTTGCGCCAAAGAGACGCTCCAGCTGGAAATCTGGGTTGCCGGATTGAGCGAAAACAATTCCGTCGCACTTCGCCCCGCAGAGGCGCTCAAACTAAACGAGGGGAATAGCGCTGCACGCGCCGCTACCAAATCTGCATCGGCGGCAACCAAACCGGCTTCACTTGCCGCCAGATCAGGGCGGCGCAACACCAAATTCGCCGGTGTGCCTGGCTGAATTTGCGGCACCTGAATCTGGGTAATAGGTTGCGCACTTAAACTAAAAGTTTGCGGTGTCTGACCAAGCAAAATCGCCAGCGCCGATTGGGTTTGCCGCGCTTGCAATTGCAGCGGCAACAGACTCGCCTGCTGGGTCAGCAAATTGGTTTTTTGCTGCGCCAAGTCTGCCGCTGTGGCGGCGCCATTGTCGTAGCGCGCCTGCACCACTTTCATAATGCGCTGGGCTATGTCGATATTTTTTTGCGCCGTTGCTATGCGCTCCTGCAGCGTCAACCACTGAAACCAACCGGTGGCAATGGCGGCGCGGATACTCAACTGACTGGTGGCCTGATCAAAACGAGTCGCATCAAAACTGGCGCGAGCAGCGCGGCGACCTGCGGCAATCCCGCCCCACAAATCCACTTCATAACTTACCCCCAGGTTGGCGCGAGTAGACTCAGATTTAATGCTCGCCTGACCAGAATCTTTGGAGTGACTCTCGCCGCTGGAGCCACTCAAACTGACACTGGGAAACCAACTGGCATTGGCAATATTGAGTTGATACTCAGCTGCGCGCACCCGCTGGCTACTGATCAGTAAATCCGGACTTTGCGTATCGGCCATCGCCAGGAGCTTATTGAGTTCAGGGGCATTAAAGTATTTCCACCAATCGGCGTCTATTTGCTGCGCCACAGCAGCCGACTGTGCGAATGACTCAGGGTACTGAACCTCGGGCCTGGCGGGCAAATTGGCGTGAGTGCAGGCACTTAATGCAAACGCGATTAACCCTAACGATAAAACACTGCGCAAAAATTTCATGAATTACTCCGAAGCCAAAGCCGCAACCGGGTCGAGACTTGCCGCTTTGCGCGCGGGCAAATAGCCAAACACCAAACCTGTGATAAACGCACAACTAAAAGCCAGCACCACCGGCCAAATGGAATAGGCCACCGAGGTGCCAAAGTGGGCCACCAGCGCAGCGCAGCCCAATCCCAAACCACCACCGATTAAACCACCCAGGGCGGAAACCGCCAGCGCCTCCAATAAAAACTGTTGCAGTATGTGCACCATACGCGCCCCTGTTGCCATGCGAACACCAATCTCGCGGGTGCGTTCGGTGACGCTGACCAGCATAATATTCATCACACCTATGCCGCCCACCAGGAGCGAAATAGCCGCAATGGAACCGAGCAAAATGGTCATGGTATTTTGTGTGGCGGAGAGCGTATCTATAAGCGAGGCCATACTGCGAATTTGGAAATCCTCGGTGCCATGGCGCTCCATCATCAGCTTATGCACTTCAGATTCCACACCATCAATATTGGCTTCGGTGTCCACCGAGATTGTGATATTGCGCAAATACCTTTGCCCCATAACCCGCAAGCTGCCAGTGGAAAAAGGCACAAACACCGCATCATCCTGATCGCGACCGCCCGGGTCTGCGCCCCGCTCAGCCATAACGCCAATCACCTGGAAGAGCACATTGTTGACCATCAGGTATTTGCCCACCGGGTCCTGTCCGGGGAATAGTTTGGCCGCTACGGTTTTGCCCAGCACGGTCACCGTCGCGTAATTTTTTTCATCGTCTTCGGTAAAAAAAGTCCCTTCATCCAAATCCCATTTGCGGGCGATGGGAAAACGCGAACCCGTTGCCGTCACCGTAGTTGAATGATCGAGATTGCCGTAGCGCAGCGTGTAGTTGCCGTTAATTTCTGGCAGGGCTGCGGCGCTGTGCGGAATATCTTTGATAGCCTCCACATCCTCGGGTGTCAGCGTGACTGAATCCCAGCGCCAGCGCTGGGTGGGGCCACCGGGCAATACCAACAACAGGTTACTACCCATAGAGCTGATGCTATCCACTATGGCTTTTTTTGCCCCATCGCCAATGGCCAGCATGGTAATTACCGAGGCCACGCCAATAACAATTCCCAGTAATGTAAGCACAGTGCGAAACACATTGTGCCGCAGAGAGCGCACGGCTGTTTTGCCGGCGGTAAGCAAATCACTCCACAAACTGGTGGGCCGCGCTTGCTCGCTAATTTTTACATGGGCCGCATTTGCCTCGGGCTTTTTAGGGCCCGGGTCGCTAATAATTAAACCATCGCGAATTTCAATTAAACGCTGCGCGTGCTGCGCCACTTCTGCATCGTGAGTGATCAGAATAATCGTGTGGCCCTGCTCGGACAACTCCTTAAGCAAACGCATCACTTCTTTGCCGCTATGGCTGTCGAGTGCACCGGTTGGTTCATCAGCAAGAATTATTTGCCCGCCGTTCATCAAGGCGCGAGCAATGGAAACCCGCTGCTGCTGGCCGCCGGATAATTGATTGGGCCGGTGATCTAGGCGCTCCTGCAAGCCGAGTGACGCAAGCAACGCCTCGGCGCGCGCGCGGCGCGCTTCCTGGCTCATGCCGGAATAAACCGCTGGCATCTCCACGTTTTCGCAGGAAGTAGAACCCGCCACTAAATTGTAACTTTGAAACACAAAACCAAAGGCCTCGCGACGCAAATGCGCCAGGCCATCGCGATCCAGATGGGCGACATCGTGACCGGCAAAAAAATATTCACCGCTGCTGGGTTTATCCAAACAGCCGAGAATGTTCATGAGCGTGGATTTACCCGAGCCGGACTGCCCCATAATGGCGACAAATTCGCCCGGATAAATTTCCAGATTTATACCGTGCAACACACGCACGGCCAGCTCGCCGTTTTGAAAAGTTTTGGTTACTGCCTGCAGGCGAATTAACGGCTGCTCGACTGGCGAATGTGAATTAGCTTGAGGCTGGGCTTGGGGTTCCATAATCGACTACTTAATCACTGATGAAAATAATCCGCACAGGGTGCTTTAACGGATCATGCGCGGACCACCCCAGCCGCCCGGCTGCTGGGCTTTAGGTGTTTGTTTGCTGCGCTCGCCGGTCACCACCAATTCGTTTTCCTCCAGGCCTTTGATAATCTCCGCCTGAACCCGACTGGTTACGCCGACCAAAACCCTGCGCTCCTCGATGCCCCCCTTGGCCGTTAGCACTTTCACCATTGCCGGACGGGGATGCTGACCAGCATCGACTCCAGCTTGCTCACGCCATTTGCCCTGCCAATTTCCACCCGATTTATTACCGGCACCAGCATTTGTATTGATATTGGCATTAGCTTGAGTCTCACTCTTGCCCATTTTTTCACCCCCCGCCTGCCAGGGCTTGGGCAAATTGTTTTGGCCAGCAGCGCCCGACCGAGCGGGTTCGCTCGCTCCCGAACCTTGATGCGTTATAAAGTGAACTGCCGACATAGGAACCAGTAACGCATTTTTTGCCTGGGACACAATAAAGAAAACCTGGGTGCTCATCTGCGTCATCAATTGTCCCTTGGGGTTGGGCACATCAAAAAGCGCATCGTAAAGCACCACATTGTTTACGACTTCCGGCGTTGGCTGAATGCTGTCGAGTTTGCTGTACCAGCGCTGCTCCTGCCCCCCCAGGGTGGTGAAATAAACCTCCATCCCGATTTTTAATTTGCTGACATCGGCCTCTGATACCTGCGTTTTTACCGTCATGGTGGACAGGTCGGCAACTCGCATTAAGGTCGGCGCCATTTGATTGGTGTTGAGAGGTTGACCTTGACGTGCGTCCAGGGTCACCACTGTGCCATCCATAGGAGCATAAATTTTGGCGTAGTCCAA
>CBINKF010000333.1:0-4260 GCA_966251115.1 uncultured Cellvibrio sp. | reverse complement strand
GGAGGCCATAGAACCCGCTTCGTTAATACCCTCTTCCAGAATCTGGCCGGGGGCCGATTCGTGGTAGGACATCATTTGACCGGCATCGTGAGGCACGTACTTCTGGCCTTCGGACGAGTAGATGCCCACAGTTTTGAACATACCCTCCATACCAAAGGTACGGGCTTCATCGGGCACAATAGGTACGATTTGCTTGCCGATATTCTTGTCCTTCACCAAGGAGGACAAAATACGCACGAAGCTCATGGTCGTAGAGATTTCGCGCTCACCGGTGCTTTTCAGTTGGGCAGCGAATGCTTCCAACTCGGGAACCAACAGCGGATCAAACGCCGCATTGCGCGAAGGCAGATAGCCCTTCAGCGACTGACGGCGCGCTCTCATGTACTGCATTTCCGGGCTGTCTTCCGCAGGGCGGTAGTAGGGCAGCTTGGGCAGATCTTCGTCGCTGATAGGCAGCTCGAAACGATCGCGGAATTTTTTCAGGTCTTCGATCACCAGGCTCTTCACCGAGTGAGTTTTGTTGATGGCTTCACCCGAGGAACCCATGCCATAACCTTTTACGGTTTGCGCCAGGATCACCGTGGGTTTGCCCTTGGTGTTAACCGCTTGATGATAGGCGTTGTATACCTTGTGCGCATCGTGACCGCCGCGCGCCAGGTGCAGAATATCGTCATCAGACAGGTCTTTAACCAGCTCCAGCAGCTCCGGATATTTACCGAAGAAGTGTTCGCGGGTGTAGGCGCCGCCATTGGCCTTGTAGTTTTGCATTTCGCCGTCGACCACTTCGTCCATGCGCTTTTGCAGCAGGCCGGTTTTGTCTTTGGCAAGCAGCTCGTCCCAACCGCGACCCCAGAGAACTTTGATGACGTTCCAGCCGGCACCGCGGAAGACGCCTTCCAGCTCTTGTACGATTTTGCCGTTGCCGCGCACCGGGCCGTCGAGGCGCTGCAGGTTACAGTTGATCACAAAAATCAGATTGTCCAGCTTCTCGCGCGCAGCGAGAGAAATGGCACCCAGGCTCTCCGGCTCGTCGCACTCGCCATCACCCAGGAAGGCCCAGACTTTACGATCACTGACGGGTGTTAAACCGCGCGCTTCCAAATAGCGATTAAAGCGCGCCTGGTAAATAGATTTGATGGGACCCAACCCCATGGATACGGTGGGGAACTGCCAGTAATCAGGCATCAACCAGGGGTGTGGGTAGGAGGACAGACCGCCGCCGTTTACTTCGCGACGGAAATTGTCCAAATGGGATTCATCCAAGCGGCCTTCAACAAAAGAGCGCGCATACATCCCAGGGGAAACGTGGCCCTGGAAATAAATCAGGTCGCCGGGAACATCGCCGTCGTTGCCGCGGAAGAAGTGGTTGAAACCCACATCGTACAAGGTGGCGGAAGACGCAAAAGAGGCGATGTGACCGCCCAGGCCATCATCATTGTCGTTGGCCTTCATGACCATCGCCATAGCGTTCCAGCGCACGATTGAGCGAATTTTGCGCTCCAACTTGGTATCGCCGGGCGATTTGATTTCTTTCTCAACAGGGATAGTGTTGCGATAGGGAGTTTGGATAGATGAAGGCTGTTCGATGCCTTTGTTTACAGCAGTCTCAGAAAGAGCTTTTAAGAGGTAAGCCGCACGATCTTTACCTCCGTGGCGAATTACGGATTCTAAGGCATCCAGCCACTCTTTCGTTTCAATGGCATCGATATCTTGTAGCATTCAATTCTCCTCAGCCATGCGCACTGGGCACATATCAACCTTGCAGTAGTCAATAAACGGGAATTTGTAACCGGTGTTTCCTTGTCGGCCCCAGTTAAAACAAATGAAAAAACATCATTGTTTTCAACAGGTTATATGCGAAAAATCCATTTCAGACGAGCAAAAAAATCCACGAATTCTTGCACAAGTGGGAATTTTTTACCAGCCCTGACCAGAAAGGTAACACTCCGGAGGGGCACCCAAAGGGTGCAGTATCCGCACAACCGGAAATCAGGCGCTCAAACTTCGCTCAGTCAATCCGATTTGGGATGGGGGACGCATTATTACCTAAAGCCTGCGATGCACCAAGATCTAAGGCCGAAAAATACAAGATAAATTTAGACAAACTTGCACCAAAAAAAAGCATGCTTTTCGGATTAGGTTATCAAGGTAAGAAAAAGCCCGGTTGTGTGCGCTTAAACTCTTCAAAATTTTCAATTAACTGAAAATCATCAGGCGCGATGTTTTTTAAATCGGTTAACCACAAACGATGGTTTTTATTCAGCAGCACCTGCTGGTAATACGCCGCAAAGGCCTCGGGAGTTAAGTCGGATAACAATTCGATGAGCTGATCGGCCAATAAAAAATTGGCCTGATGAGCGCCAATAAGCGACCAGTAAAAACTGGCCTGCTGATGCCAGCCGTAATGCGGGCGACGCAACTGCGCTAACAACTGCTCGCGCGCAACGGGAAAATCATCAGCCAAATTGCCCGCACCCTGCGCAATAAAATCATCTAAATACACCAGCGCAGAGCCCTCAGTATCGGGGCTCTGCGCAACCATCAATAGCAAGCTAGCCAAGGGTGATGTGGGGAACCAGCGCTCTGCATCCAACACCTGCACCCGAAACGAATTATTGGGTTGAGTTTTTGCTTTATTCACCAGTATTTTTTTAGCCAGAAGCACCTTGGCCATTTCTGCAACACTGGCTGATTGAGCCGGAATCCAGAGGCCGCTGACGTCGGCTTTGGTGATGGTGTTCCAGGGTAAAAGATGCGGCTTTTCACTGGCGCCCAGGGTAATGAATTTTTCGTTGGGCATGCCACGTCCGGTTTGTCGATCGAGCAATTCATGTTCTACCAACACCGCCAACTTTAACGCCTCCTGGCGGAAGTAATTGCCATACACCATCATATCCATATTGGCATCCAATAATTGATGGCTGGCAAAGCGCGAGAAATTTTCGAACTCCATAGTTTCCAGCGCATTCATTAATTGCTGGTCGCTCCATGCGGGGTCCTTTTGCAGTTCGTCAATGGCATTTTGCAGCGCCAGTATGCCGGGGTGCATCTGGCGATTGCGCAAATCCTGTAATAATCGCTCTTTGATCGCAGTGAATCGCTCAGGCGCAAACCTGGCAAGGCCAATAGCTTCAGTAATTTTATTTAACAGCAGGCTCTGCCTGCCACTAAACCCAACCAATTGCAAATCATAGCCCCGCGCGCTAGCGCGCAATTTGTAGTCCAGCCCGGCCATTTTGGCGGGATAGGCAAATTCTTCAAGTTGATCCGCAATCAAGGCGGCAAAGACGCGCGCCTGTGCTGCACCTGCTGGGCTAGCTGCCACCAATGGCGATTTTATTGACAGCGCTATGAGCGATTGCGGCTGATTAAATTCGCGATCCTGCGAGTACCACAAGCGCGAGCTTTTGGATTCGTAGATTAATTGTGGTGCAGTTTGCCTCGCGGGGGCCTCCTCTAACATAGAGCTGCTTTTTACGGCGAGCCGCTGAGGGATAAACAGGTTGTGATCGGGCAGCGACAAGGCCTGTTTTACCGCTGTTTTTAAATCCAAAATGGGTGGAACCTGATAGCGTAAATTGTAGGCGATATGTTTGTCAGCGCTGAGAATAAATGGCTCAACCTCAGGTGCAGTAAGCACTAACAACAATTTTTCGGGAACCAAATGTCCGAGACAGTTTTTTATTAATTTTTCGTCATAACCGGTAAAGACATTGCCGTTGGCCAGTACAAATTCAGGTCCATAAAAATTCATGGCCTGCGACAGCTCGGTAACCGTTTGCAAAGGGGATTGTTGGTCGGCGTATTGGAACTCTAAATTCCCCAAAGCCTGCAACTCAACGTAACGCCAGCTCACCAATCCGTGATTGCGAATCTGCTCCAGCACATAGAACACCAGAGGTACCAGTTGTTCGCGCGCGCGCGCACCCTGGCGCGTTAAGCTGAGCTGAATTTGAAACAGCCCCTGATGGCGATTCAGCGGAACCAGTTGGGCGGATACCGAATCAGCCCATCCCAGACGTTTTAAAAACGACAGCAGGCTGCCCGGCCCCTGCTGGGCAATTAATTGCGCAATAAAGTCATAGGGTTTTTTAGTAAAGGTGCCCGCAGAGAAGGTAACTGGAAAATTAAAACTCAGACGACGCGTTTCAAGCGCCGGCTTTATTTCCAGGCTGAGCGGTAATTGCGCAAAATTAAAACCCGAGGGGCTAGCGGCCTCAGGCAAGCGACTAAAGCCAGACGTCTTGGCAGCGGCAACCA
>CBINKF010000332.1:0-4266 GCA_966251115.1 uncultured Cellvibrio sp. | reverse complement strand
GCCAAGCTGGGCATCAGCCAGTTGCACCAGGCGCAGCAGGCGGCTCTTGCAAAGGGTTAAAGGCAAAGGGTTAAAGGCAAAAGGTTAAAAGTGCAGGGTTAAGCTGAATACATTGAGCAAAATTAAAAAGGGGCCAGCAGCCCCTTTTTTTTGCACTAGCGATTTAGCTTTTGAATCAGGCTGGCGCGCAGCTGGCGAGCTTTTAGATCATCCAAAGGTCCCAGTTTGCCCCAGGACTCCTCAGGCAAATGGGCGCGGGCCTGTTCCACATCGCCGAAGATGTAATAGTCAAACACCGCCTTCCAGGCCTGCTTTTCATGTTCGGGGCGATCGCGCAGGCTGAGCAGCGCGTGCTCCAACACATTCATGGGTGTGCCCATAAATTTGGGCGAAGTGTTCCACCAGTAGTTGACCAGGATATTAAACGGTTTGGTGGCCTCCACCTGATGCCACCACATGCTCGGGTAAAACAGCAGGTCACCCGGCTCCAGGTCGGCCACCTGGCCGTGTTTGACGGCCTCGGGGAAGTTGGGAAATTTAGCCAAATCCGGATTGGCAAAATCCACCATGCTGATTACCTGGCCACCGGGGGTTGGCTCCAGTGGGCCTGGGTAGAGGTTGGCTATCTGATCCGCCGGAAAGAGCGTGAATCGGCGGTGACCGGCAACACAGCAGGCCATATTGTTGGGGGCGTCGTAATGTGCTGATACCAGGGTTGGGTTACCTATCCAAATACTCGCCAGCGGCGAGTTGTTGTCAAACATGGGGTGATTGAACACCAGGTCATTATTGGCCGCGCGCATGCCTGGCAGCACCGCGTCTATGGTGGTGCTGCCAACATAGAGCGCCGGCGGGTTTGCATCGCCCAGGTGTGCCTGTAACTGCTCCAGCACCTGATCAAGTGGCAGTCGCTGGGAGACAAAATTCATTTTGGTCGCGGTTTCATCGTAAAAGAAACGGCCGTTAATTTCCGGCCCTGCGAGAAAGGTACCTACGGTTTTGTCGGTATAAAAGCGCTTGAGGTAGGCGATAGCCGCTTCGTCCGATTCCAACCCCGCCTGCACCAGATCCCAATGGCGCACCGCTCCCTTGAGAATGACGGGTTCCAGCTCATCCATTAGCTGTTGGTAGGGGATATTGTCGAAGCTGTAGCCGGTAAGTTCTTTGGTTTTTTGGGTGATTTCTAGCATTATTCGGTCCGCTGTCTGTGGTGGCGCTGGTTATTATGGGCCAGTAGCTGATGACAGTTCTTAATGTTGATCAAGTATTAAGGCGTGATCTTAAGGGCAGACCAAACCTGGAGCATAGACTAGCACCGCCGGGCAGTAGAGGGGAAATTTCCGATAATAGCTTACCAGTTCAAGCCATTGCGAAATGGATCGCAAAAGGCATTGAAGGCACCAACTTGATATTTGACGAGCTTAGCGCTTGCTATAAATAAACGAGTTTAAGGTGAGCCTGCCGGTAAGTGGATTGGGATCAAATTTAAAGTCGGCGGCTATGTTGCCGGAGTGCAGTATGTTGGACGGATAAACAACCAGGCGATTGAACTGGGCATCCACGCTGGCAATCTGTTCAAAGTAATCGTTTGACCCGTTCATGTAGGTCTTGCCTGCTCGCGTTAAAGCGCCCTCATTCATCACCGACTGTTTGTAATGGTCGACTGTATCGCCGGTTATGATTTCATAACCGGTGTTTTTGTGCCGGTAGAGTGATGTTCCCCCCTGTTCTTTAGCGCACAGGTAGTGGACACAGGCGAGATCAGCGCTGAGGTAGGAATCCACATGGGGTAGGCATTGATTGATTTCCAGTTGATCGGGAGGCGTTACCACCATGGAGTAAAGCGACTTGCCGCCTGCGATATTTTCTTGCGACAGGCCAAAGATATTGTGGAAGAGTTCAGCCAGATATTTATTCAGGGCATGAACATAAAGTTTGGGGCCATCCATGCGCAGCCCCGGATAAAAATTATCAACCTTGTCAAAGCGGTAATTGGCCGTGCAAAAATTTACCAGCGCCTGGGCGTCGTGCAAAAAATTATCAATAACCAGCAGCGGTGTTTGCGTGTTTCCCACATGAATGAACTTGTAGGACAAGGCGGAATGCAGCTTGGGTATTTGAACATCAGTTAATGGAAAATCGGACATGCGCGCTCTACCCGCTGTAAAAATTACATGCTGCCGCAGTATTGATTGACAAAATCCTGATGCGGCGCAAGTGTAGCGATTTTTTTATCCACCTCGCTGGCAATGCCCGCTAAAAATTGTTGTAAGTCGCGCTCGGGCATCAGGTCTACTATAGGGTGGTATGACTCGGGCAGGATTCCCTGGCCGAGCATCACCTGGGTCCAGGAGTCGAGGCGAAATAATTCGCCTTCAACCTGAAAGGATTTGCCATTCTCTTTAAATAGCGCCATGCGATGGCTGAGTTCCGTAGGAACTGCCATATCCCGACAATAGCGCCAGAATGGGCTGTCATCGCGCTCGGTGGCTTTGTAGTGCAGAATAATAAAATCCCTGATGCGCAAAATTTCACTGTCGGCCTGGATATTAAATTCATCGACTATGGCATCTTTGATTTCGCCGTGGGGAAACAACTGCAACAGACGGGTAACGGCGGTCATGATCATGTGGATACTGGTAGATTCCAGTGGTTCCAAAAAGCCCGATGCCAGCCCTATGGCGATACAGTTTTTATTCCAGGATTTTTTGCGCTTGCCAGTTTTAAATTTGATGACTTTGGGTTCGGTCAGCACCTGTCCCTCGACACTGGCAAGCAGCAGGCTGGTCGCTTCGTCCTCAGACATATAGCGACTGGAAAAGACCAAGCCATTGCCAACGCGGTGCTGCAAGGGAATTTGCCAGCGCCAACCGGCGTGATGGGCGATGGATTTGGTGTAAGGCAGCGCCGGCCCCGTCGCTTGTGTCTGCACGGCAATGGCGCGGTCACAGGGCAGCCAATGCTCCCAATTGTCAAAACCGGTTTGCAATGTTTGCTCAATTAACAAACCGCGCATGCCGGTGCAGTCGAGAAACAGATCGCCGGGAATTTCCTCGCCCGATTCCATCACCAGTGAGCTGATAAAACCTGACTCAGGCACTTGTTTTACCTGGGCAATTTTCCCTTCCACACGCTTAACGCCGCCCGCTTCGGCACCGGCGCGCAAAAAACTGGCGTAGCGCCCGGCGTCCAGGTGAAACGCATAATTCAGGTTGGCCTGTTGATTAATGGCGAAGCGCTCTGCCAGGGCTGCTTTGAATTCCGGGCAGTAGTTGCCGAATGCATCGGCCATGCCCAGCTGTTGGCCCCTGAGCCAGAAATGAATAAAGTCGGTCACTATGGTCTGCTTACCGGTAATGCCAAAGGAGTGAAAATAGCTTTCGCCCAGGGCTTTCCAGTTTTCAAATTGAATGCCGAGTTTAAAGGTGGCATTGGTGGCGCGCATAAACGCCTGCTCATTAATGCCCAACAACCGGTGAAAGGTGCGCATCGGCGGAATAGTCGCCTCACCGACGCCCACAGTCCCGATCTCCTCGGACTCCACCAGGGTAATATCCAGAATTTCACCCATTTGCTGCGCCAGTGCAGCGGCGGCTATCCAACCGGCCGTACCACCGCCGGCAATTACGATCTTCATTTTTTTATTGTGCATAGCGGTCTGGTTATCGATTTAATTTATTGATGAGAAATGCGCGCAATTTTCTTGCGCCCAACCGATCCAGCGTTGCTAAAAAACCTCTCGCTGGCGCTGGGATATGGGCATTAGCTTGTTCGGCGCCGTTAAAAATATAGTGTTCAAAAAGCTGGCGCCAGGCGGCTCGCTCGCTGGCCGATTTATCTCTAATGCCGAGCATGGCCATGTGAAGTGCATTGATGCCTGAGGTCAAATAACCCGGTGCATCATCCCACCAGTAATTCACCAGAATATTGTAAGGCGCGAGGCTCTCCACGTGATGCCACCACATGCTTGGCAGATATAGCGCATCGCCCGGTTCCAACTCGGCGATTAGCGCCGATTGCAGTGCATCTTTAAAACGCGGAAATTTCTGCCAATCGGGATTTTGAAAATCAACCAGACTGATGACCTGCCCGCCCGGCGTCGGCTCCAAGGGGCCGGGGTAGAGATTGCTGACTTGGCTGGGGGGAAAGAGCGTAAAGCGGCGTTTGCCCGCCACACAGCAGGCGATGTTATCCAGGGCATCAAAATGGCAGGTGGCCGTGGTGGCGCCGCCGATCCAAATGCTCACCCTCTCCTCCACCGCCTCA
>CBINKF010000331.1:0-4286 GCA_966251115.1 uncultured Cellvibrio sp. | reverse complement strand
GGAGTGCCCATACTTGACCTTATGGATGCCAATAAACCTTTTGCCAGAGGGTCCTGATGAAGGCTGCCAAAATCCCCTTTTTCAGCATCGTAGCCGACCAGTGTTGAGGTATCACTTAGGAACGTATTGTAGGCTTCGACAAAGTTGCTAACAGCAGTCTCGTCTGCCAATTTATCCTGGTAGATGCTGAGAGAGACTGTCTCGGTGGGTGAACTATTAAAAATATCAAACTCCAACCCACTAATCACATCAGTCATGTGATTACTGGAGCGAGTCAATACGAGACCATTAACGCTTACCTTGGCATCCAAGCCCTCTTGTTGCTGAGTGAGGTTTTGCGTTGTCTGATTAAAATCGAATGCCGACAAGCCAGCCGAGCCCGCATCTTCAGTAACACTCAGCTCCATTTCATGGGTTGCACCAGATGGCGCGGTCAACAGCAACTTATAGCCACCTGAGTCGCTAACAATACTTGCCTGAACGCCAATACCGGCTTTATTTATGGCGTCCCTTAAACCTGTCAGTGAGTTATTTGAATCATCAATCGTTATAGTGGCACCCGTGACATCAGCGTTCACATTAAACGTTGATAGATCACTGCTCCAATCGCCAAATCGAATGGTTAGCGTCCCCTTGCCTACCGGATCACTGGCGGAGCTAAATACACCGGAACTAATTGACTGCGCCTGAGCGAGCTGTTGAACCTGCAACCGATAATCACCAGCCGCTGCGTCGGCGCCCAACTTGTTAACTGTTAGCAGGGATGTATCAGGAATGGAGACCGCTTTGGCATTAAAAGTATCAGCATTGCCAAGCGCTAACACTGCCGTATTCAGCTTGTCTATCGCGCTGCGCATCAAGCCAAAGTCAGAGATTTGAGTTTCCAGGCTGGTTTTGCGCGTGGCCAGGCGCTGAGTATCGCCGGCTGCGCTCAGCTCAGTTAATTGCTGGATTAATGCAGCCGAATCTATACCCGAGCCCCCACCCAAACTGCTGACAATACTCGACCCGGTAGCAGCCGCCGTCGGCGCAGTGGTAGAGGTGGTGGAAGAAACCATAACTAGCTCCAAAAAACTGGCTGATCAACAAACTTAACGGCAGAAAGAGATTAAACTTTAGCCCTTTTTGCCACCTTTCTAAAGAGTTTGCCCTGTAGCTTTTGTTCGACGGCGAAAAATGAGCGAGCTATTAACACGAGCTTTAAAATTAAAAGCACTAACAAGAATAGTGAAAAGCCAAAAAAACAATAACCAAACAAAAAAGCCGGCTAGCGCCGGCCTTTTACTGCCCTAGCCCCTCAGCAGAGTTAGCACTTCCTGTGGCCTGGCGTTAGACTGCGCCAACATGGCTGTCGCCGCCTGCTGCAGAACCTGCGCTCGACTCAATGCGGCAGTTTCTGCGGCAAAGTCCGCATCGACAATGCGCGACCGGGATGCCGAGGTTTTCTCTGACACATTAGCCAGGTTAGACATAGTGAAATCCAGGCGGTTGTTGATTGCACCCAAATCCGCTCGAGTGGCGTTAATCTGATCAAGCGCTTTATCAACCACGCCGATAGCGCGCTGCGCGCCTTCAGCTGTCGAAATGTCAACACCCGCTACAGATCCAACACCCTCGGTAGCATTACGCTCCTGCAAACCGACTACAGACAGCAGGTCCGCGGTAGTTGCCGTGTCGCCATACTTAATCGAAATTTCTTGGCCGCTGGTAGAGCGCAACGCAAGTTGATCGGCAGTTCCTGGGGCAACAAACGCGATCACGCCTGTCTGGGCGGACGACTGGTTAATGACATCAATCGCTTCACTCAATGTGGCTGCAACAGTCGCGCCGGCGTTGATTGCGCCTATGGCAACCTGATTAATAATCAGATCACCTTCAGCCAGATTGGTACCGGTTGTGGCCGTAACGGGCGCGCCTATCAGGTTGCCGCTGGCATCCTGGAAATCAATACCCAGTGCAGCTTGTTCTGCAGCAGTAAGCCCTGCCCCCGCTTCAACCACTACGCCGTTTTTGTCTGTGCTGGTATCAGTAAATACCAGAGAGAAGTTGGTGGTAACATCGGCCAGGCCAGTGGCGGCATTATTGATACTCGTATCATCCACCTGGATTGAAGTGGCACCTTCTGCCGTTAGCACCAGCTTGCCGCTGTCGTTCAAGCGTGCTTCTATACCCGTTTCAGAATTGATTTTATCAACCAGCTCTTTGAGCGATGTGGTGCCCGTCAGGGTATAAGACTGAGAGTTGCCATCACCATCCACCATGGTCAGGGTCAGGGTATCCGTGCCTGCGCGAAGAATACCTGAGCCAACCGCATCGGCTGTTACCTGAACCAGAGAGGAGACTTCAGCCCCTTTACCTTCCAGGTCGGCATTCATGATGCCCAATGCATCATTTAGCGTAACCGCTGAATCCAGAGGGCTAATGGCAACGCCATTAACAATCAGCTCATCACCGCCTGCAAAGGCCGTAAGGTCACCCAAACCACCTGTGGTAGCCTCACCCACGATATCACCCGAACTGCCACCCAGGGACGAGGTGCTGAATGAGCCGATATTAATATCAATGGTTTGATAGGCCTCTGAGCCCACCTGCAGCTTGGTTTTATTCAGGGAGCCATCCAACAAAGGCTGACCGTTGAAAGTTGTGGTGTCAGCGATTCGATCCAGCTCTTTTTTCAACTGCTGAACTTCGGCATTGAGCGTTCCTCTATCGGCATCTGAATAGATTCCGTTAGCAGACTGAATGGAAAGCTCACGCATACGCTGCAGAATGTTGGTCACTTCCTGCATCGCGCCCTCTGCGGTTTGTACCAGAGATACACCGTCATTCGCGTTGCGAATGGCCTGGTCCAAGCCGCGAATCTGGGAGGTCATGCGATTTGAAATTGCCAGACCTGCAGCATCGTCTTTTGCTGAGTTAATACGTTGGCCCGAAGATAAGCGCTCGGTTGCGCGATCAAGTGCATTACCTGAGTTCATCAATTGGCGCTGTGAATTCAAGGAAGCGACATTGGTGTTAATGACTAAAGGCATAATAAATCTCCTAATGATTGTTCCTGTCCACAGGCACACTGTGAAGAGTCAACTGGTGAAGCTCAGGAACCGCGACAATACGAAGATCAGCGCGAACCATGGAAACTTCTCGGCGCGAGTTGTTGAGCCACTTGGAGCTCGAACAAAACATTGCCACCTAAAGTGCCTTGAGCACGGACTGTGCCAACAACAAAAAGGGGAAATCAAAAGGCGATTTACAGCGAGCCAGGCGATGCGGGGATAAACAAGGATTTTTATTAAAATTGAATAAAACAATCTGTATTTGGCACGACAATAAAGCGTGAGTTAACCGGCAAAACCAGGGTTTAAAAAAATAGCGCAAAAAAAAGAGCGCACTGGGCGCTCTTCATTTTTAGCTTTTGAAAAATAAAGCTAACTAATTGATTTACAACAGCTTATACCTCAACACTTAGCAGCCGTAAAGGTTCCTCGTTGTTTAGGTTTTGAGCAATACGCAAAAAAGTTTCGTCGGGAATTTGGCGAATAACTTCCTGCGTAGTGCGGTCCAAAACTTTGACAATTGTTTCACCGGAACCCTGGTCATAACTAAACTGCAAATCGCGCTGGGTAGTCTGAATATACTCATTCATCTGCGCGACAGCAGCCGTTATTCTTTCCTGCATGGCTTGTGCCTCTACCCTCTCTTGTGGACGGGTTTTTGCCGCTTGGGCGGCAGGCGGCAAATCATTGCCGGTTTTTTGACCTTGAGAACTGCCAGGTGCAGAAGAAACCAACCCAGTTTTAATCTGAGCTGGCACCAAATTAATTTTGGTAACTTCATTCATGACTTCATCCTCATCAGACTCGCCCTCCTAAATTCATCAGAAGGGCGAGAAACCTGAATTATCTCAAGAGAGTGAGCACTTGTTGTGGACGAGCATTAGATTGCGCCAGCATCGCTGTTGCAGCCTGTTGCAGTACTTGTGCACGGCTCAGGTTGGCAGTTTCGCTGGCGAAGTCTGCATCATTGATACGTGAACGAGCTGCTGAGGTTTTCTCAGAGATGTTTGACAAGTTGGACACGGTGAAGTCGAGGCGGTTGTTAATCGCACCGAGATCCGCACGAGTCGCACTTACCTGGTCAATCGCCTTATCGATAATCGATATTGCACGTTGAGCACCGGCTTGAGTTGAGATATTCACACTCGCCACCGAACCTGCACCTGAGGCAGAGTTACGCTCTTGCAGGCCGGTATCTGTGTAAATGGTAGAGGCCGCGTTGGCACCGTATTT
>CBINKF010000330.1:0-4295 GCA_966251115.1 uncultured Cellvibrio sp. | reverse complement strand
AGCAGTGCCGGATTCGGTGTGGCTGAATTACGAATTGGTGAGCACCCAGTGGCCCACCAACGCCACAAGTCCCACTGACCCGACCGGTGTACCTGCGCCCTCGTTCCTGGCTAACACCACCCTGGAAACTTATATCCAGGGCGAAGTTAAACAGACCTCCAGCAGCTGTATGGCCTGCCACAACAACGCCACCGACACCAATGGCCAATTTTCGGATTTCACTTATCTGCTGCAGCGCGCGCAATAAGTCGCACCGATGAAGGAATAAAATTATGAGTAACGATCAAAACATGCAAAATTTTATCGGCCTGAGCGCGGTGCTCACCGGCTTTAACAGCAGCATACTGGCGCCCGATCTGGACCCGGTAAATATCAAAGCTGAGTACCTGCCGTTTTTTATCGCCAAGGTGGGTGAAGAGTCGGGCAACGCCAATTTGGCCGAGCAGATTTTTGCCAAGTTCGCGAGCCTGAGCGCGCAGACCAACCCCAAACTCAGCGACCAGCAAATTGGCCAGGCGATGCTCGACCCGAGCAATGGCGATGACTTTGTGCTCGCCTGCCGCAAGCTGATTTTTATGTGGTATTCGGGCGCCTGGCCAACCCTCATCCCCGCCACCGCCACTGCACCGGCAACCACGGTAAGCGACATGATCTCCGCCAAAAGCTACACCACCGGTCTCGCCTGGCAGGTGATGCAATCCCATCCTATGGGCGATTCCAACTATCGCTACGGCTACTGGGCCAACCCGCCTGCACCGCTCAGCGCCTATACCGGCAACACGACCGGCAGCGGCAATTAAGGAGATGATGATGACTACGCAAGAATATGATCTGGTAATTGTTGGCGCTGGTATTGCCGGGGCGATAGTTGCCTACCAACTGGGCCTGCAGGGCAAAAAAGTGTTAATCCTCGAAGCCGGTGGCGAAGTACCGGTGGATCGCAGCGGCTATATGCAAACCTTCTTTAAGGCCAATGCCAAAACCCCCGAGTCGCCCTACCCGCCCACCACCCAAAACGGTGTGCCTTCAACACCGGATAACCCGCTGGGCCTGCCCGACCCCAAAACCGAAAATGTACCGCGCTACACGGTGCTGCAAATCGGCGCCTGGCGTAAACCCAACCAGTGCTACTTTGATTACCCCCCGCAGGACCCAGGCTTGAAGGGTGACAGCCCCAACGCCAAATTCGCCTTTGCCAGCTCCTACGAGCGCATCGGCGGCGGCACCACCTGGCACTGGCTGGGTACCAGCCTGCGCCTCTTCCCCAGCGATTTTGAGTTGCAAACCCGCTATGGCCAGGGCGTGGATTGGCCTGGCGGCGCCCAGTTTTACGATCAATTGGTGCCCTACTACGAGCAGGCCACCAACCACATAGGCGTGGCTGGCGACAAGCAGGCCATGGACCAGATTTACACCCAGTTTGGGGTATCGCCCAACGGCGACTACGGCCCGGAGTATGACTACCCCATGCCCGGTATTACCGAGTCGATGGTGGATAACACCTTCAACACCCCGGCGGTTACCTCGCTCACGGTGGATGGCAACCCGGTGGTGATTACCCCTACGCCCCAGGGCCGCAACTCGCGCCCGGGCGAGCGCCGCCAATGCGCGGGCAATACCAACTGCATTCCTATCTGCCCGATTCAAGCCAAGTACGACGCCACCGTCACCCTGGCCCTGGCGCTGCAAACCGGCAATGTGGAAATCCGCTATCAAACCGTCGCCAACAATATCCAGTTGGATGACACCACCGACCAGGTGATTGGTATCGACTACATCACCTACGCCACCCACGGCGGCGTGCCCACCGGCACAGGCACCGTCAGCGGCAAAAAATACCTGCTTGCCGCCCACGCGATAGAGACGCCCAAGCTGCTGCTGATGTCCAACAAAAACCCCAAATTCCCCAATGGCGTGGCCAACTCCAGCGACCAGGTGGGGCGCAATTTGATGGACCACATCATGTACCTGGCCTGGGGCCTGGCGAAGGACCCGGTGTTTGCCTTCCGCGGCCCCCTGTCCACCTCGGGGGTGGAATCGGTGCGCGATGGCGAGTTCCGCAAAGAGCGCTCGGCCTATCGCATTGAGATTGGCAACGAAGGCTGGCAGTGGGCGGTGAGCGACCCCTTTACCACCCTCGCCGATTTTGTGTTTGGACAGAACACCAGCCAGACCAATGGCAGCGGCAAAAATGCCCAGGGCCAAGCACTCAAGTTTGACCCCAGCCTGCCCGACAACGCGCAGCTGTTTGGTGCGCAACTGGTGAATACCCTTAACGGCATCTACACCCGCCAGATCCGCCTGGGTTACTTGATCGAGCAATTGCCCGACCCGGACAACCGCGTGGAACTGTCGGACACCCTCACCGACAACCTGGGACTGCCGCGCCCCAAAGTCACCTATCGCCTGGCCAATGATTACGAGCGCAACGCCTTTGTTTCCGCCAAAAGCGTGTCGACCGAAATCTTTAACGCCATGGGTGCCACCGAATACACCCAGGCGCCGCCCGCGCCGGTGTTTTACGGCTCGCCCGGTGAAGTCACTGCCACCAACTTCCAGTACCAGGGCAACAACTTCACCTTTTACGGCGCTGGTCACATAGTGGGCACCTACCGCATGGGCAGCGACAAAACCACCTCGGTGGTCAACCCGCGCCAGCAGTCCTGGGACCACAGCAACCTGTATATGGCGGGCAGCGGCGTATTCCCCACAGTCGCCACCGGCAACCCCACCCTCACCCTGGCGGCCCTGGCGTTTAAAACCGCCGACTCGATCCTGGAGGATCTGGCGGCGAGCTAAATCACTTGATTTAAGCAGCAGGGACGCTGCATAACGCCGGCGCAAAATGCCAACTTATGAGCAAATTCACAGCCCTGCCGCTTTATACGGCGGGGCTTTTTGGCTATAACTGACGCGGAATTCCTTAAAAACTACCTACGCGTGTCCAATATCCTTCGCTTTTTTAATCGCCGCGCCACAGCGCGCGACCGCTTTGATGCGCTCTTGCGTCCGCATCTGGAACTCTTATATCGCATGGCCTACCGCTGGACCGGCAACCAGGACCAGGCGGAAGATTTGCTGCAGGATGTGCTGGTGCGCCTGGTTGATCGCCTGAAGGAGATGGAGCAGGTGGAATCCCTGCGCCCCTGGCTAATCCGCATTCTCTATAACCGCTATGTCGACGACTATCGCCGCCAGCGCCGCTCGCCCATAGACACCCGCTACAGCGGCTGGGACCCGGACATTAGCGAGGACGAGCCAGCACAGGAAGATCCTCTCGCCCAGGCCGCCGACCCGGAGCACCCCAGTGAGCGCGAAGACCAGCGCCGCCAGCTGCACCAAGCCCTCAGCCAACTGGAACCGGAACAGCGCGACCTGGTACTGCTGCACGACCTTGAGGGTTACACCGCCGAGGAGGCCGCCGCGATACTGGCGATCCCCCTGGGCACCGTAAAATCCCGCCTGCACCGCGCCCGGGCGCGCTTAAAGCAATTATTATTTGAGGATTCTGGCTAATAAAATCAAAGGCTTACAAAATTTTTACTATATTTTTCAATTTTTTTAGCACTCGCGGGAACCATTTGGGCTCCTGGTTCGTGTAAGTGAGTAGAGGAGGCAAAACCATGCACTGCAGTCAGGTCATACAGACCCTTGAGCAGGCGCTGACAAGAGCGGAAGCGGAGACCAATAAGGCTCTGATGAACCACTTGCAAGCCTGTGACAGTTGTCGCCGCCAAGCACTGCAGCATTGGGCGCAGGATGAACAGCTGCAGCAGCTAATGGCCGCAGATGACATCCCCCCGCTGCATGCCGGTTTTGCCGACCAAGCACTTGCACAAGCCTGGGAGACGGCACAAGCCAGACGCCAGGCCAAGCCAGGCACCAAGCTGGCTTGGGGAATGGCGGCAAGTTTGCTGTTAGCGATAGCGGGAGGCAGTTGGCTGTTACAGCAATCGCCATCACAAGCCCCGCAAATCGCCCAGCAGACAACGCCAAACGCGGGAGCCATGGCCCAGGTAACACTGGCGCCAGCGGCAATCCGCGAAGTGCAAGTTCGTTTGGTCAGCAAGGAGGCGCTAGCCGATGCCAGTATCAGCCTGCAATTGGAGGGTGACCTGGCCTTAAGCGGATACCCGGGGACAAAAACCCTGCAGTGGCAAGCGGGCCTGGCAGCTGGCATCAACCAGCTGGCACTGCCCCTCGCCCTGGGGAGTGCGGGCAGTCAAGGCGGTAAAGTGACAGTTAAAGTGATGGTGGGTAATGCCAGCAAAAGCTTTAGCTTTCAGGTTCAACCG
>CBINKF010000329.1:0-4306 GCA_966251115.1 uncultured Cellvibrio sp. | reverse complement strand
CAGTGTTTGTTCAGGAGCAAGCCCGCTGATACTTCCGGCTGTAATGCATAGCGGTCATTTTTATCGCCACCAAAACCAACGAGCCCCGCTTGATTGGCCTTGGTGTAACGCAGATTTCCATTAATTAATAGATTGCGCCCCAACACCCCGTTTAAAAATAATTTGGTCGCCGTCAAATTAAAATCTGTGCCTGAATCCGCTCTTGCACCCACGGCGCTGGGTACAAAGAAATCGCGGTTTTGTTTATATTCCAAACCCAGACTGAATTGCGGTATTGGGGTGTAAATTAAATCGCCGGCAAGGCGCAGTTTGGCCCCAACGATACGCTGGCGAATTGAATTAACCGGCAAGTTCAGCGCGCGCGTGAGCGAGTTGTGCGTTAACTCCTGCTCCGCGTAAGAAACTTCAAAGCGATTGTGATAGCTCCAGCTGGCGCCCACCACCTGGAGTTGGTAGTCACCGGTATCCAGATAAGTAGCAAAGGCAGTTCCGCCCTGCTCCTCCTGAGCGCCATAACCGGACAATACCGCCATAGGCACTATGCCACCGCCGGCGCTGCCCTCTATATCGCTCGCGCCGCCGGTGGCCAGCAAGCGGCTGCGGGTTGCCCGCTCATCCGCACTGGCGTGCCAGCTACCGCTCACCAGTATGACCACAAACAGTATTCGCCCCAGGCTCATGGGTGACTCCTTTATTCCGGGCTGACCTGCCGGGCCAAATGGCGCTCGATCCAGTCAACAAATTGTGCCGCTGGCAGGGGTTTGCTGTAGAGATATCCCTGCGCGGTATCGCAGCCGTAGTCTTGCAGGCGCTGTTTAATTGCCATCGATTCAACACCTTCCGCGGTAACACTAAGCCCCAGGGTGTGGCCCAATTCTATGGTGGAGCGGACAATCAATTGATCGTCGGCATTGGTGTCCAGATTTAAAATAAACGATTTATCAATTTTTAATTCGGCAACCGGTAATTTTTTAAGTTGCGACAGCGACGAGTAACCGGTGCCGAAATCATCAATGGATAAAACCACACCCAAAGCGCGCAGGCGATTGAGGTTGTTCAGGCTTTTTTCCGCTTCGCGCATAATGGCGCTCTCGGTAACTTCCAGGCACAGCAATTGCGGATCAATCTGGTAATTGGCCAAGAGCCCGGCAATGTAATCAGGCAATTCATCAACCAGTAAATCCAGGGCCGACAGGTTTACCGACATTTTTAAAGCTATGGCTTTGCGTTCAAAGTGCTGCAACTGCAACAGCGCCTGGTTGATCACCCAGCGGGTGAGCAAAACAATTTGGCCCGAACTTTCGATGACACTGATAAATTCGTCGGGGCTGATAAAGCCCATCTGCGGGTGAATCCAGCGAACCAATGCCTCGGCGCCCAGTTTGCGCACCTCTTTGAGGTTGATTTTAGGCTGGTAGTAAACCTGTATCTGGCCAGTCGCCAGGGCCGTTTCAAATTCGCGAAATAAATGCAAACGGCGCAGGTGATCTTCGTCCCAGCCGTGCTGATAAATGCAACTGCGGCGGTCCTGTACACGCCCGCGATTAAGCGCCAGATTGGCGCGCCGCAACCAGCTCTCCGCGCTGTCTGCATCCTGGGGATAGGCGGCGGTGCCGAGATTAAATTCCAAACTCAATTGCAGGCCGCTCACACTCACAGGCGATTTAAACAACTGATCAATCTGCTCCATTCGCTCCTGCACGCCCTGCCCTTGTGCGAGCGGAAACCAGGCTAAAAATTCATCGCTACCCAGGCGCAGCAATTGTTCTTCGTTAAAAAAATTGCGCAGCCGCTGCGCCGCCGCGCGCAGTACCGCATCGCCAATTTCAGGGCTGAGTTCATCGTTAATCTGGGTGAAGTTTTTTATATCCATCACCACTAAATACAGCGGTGCTGAATCCTCCGGGCGCTGCGCCAGCAATTGCTGCAAGCGCGCAAAAATCGTCAGGCGATTGGGCAGGCCGGTTAGCGGATCGTGTTGCGACTGGTAGATCACCTGCTGCTCGCGCTCACCTATGGCCTGCTGCATGGAGATAAATGCACTCGCTAATTCCCCGATTTCATCCTGCGAGTTGACCGCTATGGGCGTGTTGTAAGAGCCGCGCGCAATGCGCTTGGCAATCTCTGCCAGCGCAATAACCGGGCTGGTTACACTGCGCGCCAGCAGCCAGGCAAGCAGCGCAGCAAAGAGCGCAAATATAATCGCCAGTATGAGCAATTGGACATTTAACTGCGCAAAAGGCGCGAGCACTTCTTCGAGCGGAACCTGCAGCACAGCAACCAGTTTATCCTCGCGCCCCGCCACCGGGACGCGAAGCGATATCAGGCCCTGGTAGGCTTTAATTTCCTCCTGGGCTGGCCACTGTTGGATATTGTGTAATAGATCCGCACGTGCCGATTCACTCAGGGTGCCAGTTAGATAGCGCGCACCAGTTTCATTCGCATCGACAAAGGACACTTCCAGCCCGGTCAGGCGCTTCAGGTCATCGCTAAGTGCTTTTTTAATTTCAAAGCCCATGCCAGCCCAACCTACGACAAGAGGCGCCTTTACCGCAAACACTACAAATTGATAGGCGCGCCCGCTTAAAATAACTGTGCCATAGGCTTTGCCGTGCAGTTCGGCACTTTGCTCCAGCTGTTGGAATTGGTTGTTGATTTGCAGCTCCATGTCTTCGTCACTGCTGAGTATCCTGCCCTGGCGGCTAATAAACACACCCAAGTCAGCTTTAACGCGCGCGCCGTGATTGGATAATGCCGAGCGGATAGTTTTTTCGTCACCGCTGGTTACCGCCTCTTTAAAACCAAAGTCTTCGGTAAGCACTTTAACCGAGAGCGCCAACTGCTCGACATTTTTTTGCATAATGCGCGAAAACAATTCACCGCCCGCCACCAGTTCAGCGCGCGCATTTTTATTCACCGCTTTTTCGATCACCAGGCGAGTGGCAATAAATGACAGCGCCTCGATTACCACCACCAGGCCAATCAGCAGGCACAGCAGTTTAACCAGGTAGCTGATTTTCGGTTTGCGCGCTAAAGCCTCGCGACTATTGGAAGAGATCGGCAAATTCATCGTCGCTGCTGTCTTGATTCAGGCTGTCGAGCTGATCAAAGGTCATAGTATTAACCCAGGTCTGGGTCGAGGTCAGCTGCAGCTGCTGGCTGGAGACCTCCTGTTTATTACGATAGAAGTAGACTTGCAGTTCATAATCACCCGCGGGTACATCCGTTATTTGCACCCGACCCGAGCTGTCGGATAGCGCAAAATAAGGTGTATCCACTACATAGATGTAACCCACCATGGAGTCGTGGATATTGCAGCCCAGCACCACCTTGCCCGGCTGGTCAAACAACACCGGCTTGGCAGTTTTGCCGTGGTAGAGGCGCAGCTCAAATTTTTTAGCGGGCGAAAAAGAATAGACGTGATGGCGCACATCGTCGCTGTTGGGAAAATACACCAGGGTGTTGGTGCGAATCGCGATCACCTTGGGTACAAAGCGATAATTGCGCTGGTCCATTTCGGCGCGCGCTGGCGGGTCATCGCGCTGCGGCTGTTTGGGCACCAGCGCCGCCACGACATCCGCTAAAGCTGTGCCGCTGGAGTCGCGAAACGTCAGGCTCAGCTGCGCAGCGGCACAAGATTGGCACAGGAGCAGCGCGCCCACTAAACCCCCGAATAATTTATTCATCCACTTGACGCTCCTGATCAACTCCACTCTTGGCTCCGCTGCATATGAATACTCAATTAAGGCGACAGGTGTTGCGCCCCGCATTTTTGGCGGCATAAAGCGCCTGGTCGGCGCGCTCGAATGCCTGCTCCAGGGTATCGCCTTGACGCAATTCCGTCATGCCTATGGATACACTGATATTGAGCGGCTGCTCTTTGTAATTGAACGAGGCCTTGGCGATGGCCTCGCGAATTTTTTCCATCAGCGCCAACGCCGCTTCACCTTCGGTCTCGGGCAGCAGCGCCACAAACTCCTCACCGCCGTAGCGGCAAAAAAAATCCACCTCGCGCAGGCGCTTGGCAATCGAGCGTCCAATAACTTTTATTACCCGGTCGCCGGTTTGATGGCCGTAGTTATCGTTAATTTTTTTAAAATGATCTATATCCACCACCGCGATACTCAAGGCTCGACCATAGCGCTGCCAGCGCTGGATTTCAGCTTGGGCGCGTTCGTTGTAGGCTTCGCGGTTGGGCAATTCGGTGAGCGGGTCGTGCAGGGCGCGATGGCGCTGCTGCTCCAGGTTAACGCGGTTTTTCTCCGCCTCGGCCTCCATCAATTTAAGTTTTTCGCCCAGGCTGTTG
>CBINKF010000328.1:0-4316 GCA_966251115.1 uncultured Cellvibrio sp. | reverse complement strand
GTGTGCAACTTTCTTGAGCGCGCCGGTTTCACCTGTCAGCGCTTTGCCAGTGTCAGCGAATGCCTGACGCAAACACCCGAGCTGGCGCCAGAGGCCATAGTGCTCGATGCCGACCTTCACCCAGAGGGCTCCCTGGCTGTTATCCACTCGCTCAAAGGGTTGTTCGCCGGCCCGGCACCCATTATTTTGATGTCGGCGCGCACCGATCTGCACACCCGCCTCCGCGCATTGCGCGCCGGTTGCGAGGACTATTTACTCAAGCCGCTCGATTTCGACTTGCTGTTGGAAAAACTCTTCCACAGCTTGCGTCACCCCAATCGCACCTACCGAGTGCTGATAGTCGATGACGACCGCGATCTGGCTGAGTTTGAAGCGGAGGTTTTACGCTACGCCGGCATGGAGGTCACCTGTGTGGATAACCCGCTCAAAAGCCTGGAAAAAGCCGGCCAATTTAAACCGGACCTGGTACTTTTGGACATGCACATGCCCGAGATTAACGGCCTGGAACTGGCCAAACTCCTGCGTCAGGACCCTGCCTTTGTGCTCCTGCCCATCGTTTTTGTAACCGCCGACACCAACCTGGAATTGCACCGCCAAATCCAGGCGCTGGGGGTAAATGCGCTGCTGGTTAAACCTATTGAGCCTGAGCAGTTGATTCAGGTGGTCAACCAAGCCCTATCCAGTACCCAGGCACTAAAAAACCGGGTGGCGCGTATCACCCAGCAGAGCCAGCAACCGCATCAGCTCAACTCCGCCTATTTTTTTGCCGCTGTCGACGAGGAAATACACGCGCGGCGCCTGGGGCGCGAGCAGAGTGCACTCTATTATTTGAGCCCGGCGCACTACGAGGATTTGCAGTTCCAACTGGATCGCATTGAACTCAGCAGCCTGCAGGAGCAGTTTTGCACTTACCTGGCGCAAATCCTCGGGCCAGACGAGCACTGGCTCAACCTCTCGCCGCTGGTAGCCTGTGTGCTCGCTGGCAGGCGCAGCCTGCAGTATCACTACCAGCGCGGCGAACAGCTAACCCGCCACCTGAGCAGTTACGACTACCAGCGCGCCCAGGGCAAGGTGCAATTGGAATTTACCCTGGGCCTGGTGGGCCTGGAACCCTCGCTGGGCAATGCCCATCAGGCACTGCTGGCGGCGGAGAGTGCGTTTGATTTGGAATGCGGTCAAAAGCCCATAACGACAGCTGACAGCCCGGAAGACTATCTGCACATACCGCAACTCAACGACAAACTCGATAACAGCGAGGATTTCTCGCGGCTCGACCTGAGCCAATTAAATGTCCAGCAGGATCTCACCCTGGCCTACCAGCCTATTATCAGTCTGGAGGCTGAACATATTGAACATTTCGAGGTGCTGGTGCGCCTGCACCTGGACAATGGTGAGCAGGTCAGCGCCAGCCAGTTTATTCACCAGTTGGAATCGGCGGGCAAACGCCAGGAGCTGGATCGCTGGGTGCTGCAACAGGCAGTATCCACCCTCGCCGAAAACCCCAATATTCGCGAGGAGGCCACGCTATTTATTCATCTGGCGCGCGAGACGCTGGAGCATAAGTCGTTTTTTTCACTCACCGCCAATGTGCTCCACGCCTCGCGCCTGCGCGGCAGCGGGCGACTGGTGTTTATGCTGGAGGAACCCTGGGTCGAAGCCAATCCGCAAAAAGCATTGCTGGTGGCCAAGGCGCTGCTGGATATAGATTGCGGCCTGTGCCTGACCCAGGCCGGCTCCACCGCCAGCTGCGGTCAGATAATTCGCCAACTGCCTTTGCACTACCTGCGCCTGTCACCCAAGCTCACCCACCAGGCCTATGACCCTATATTGCTCAAAGACATACTCGCCACCGCTCGCCAGGAGCAAATCCAGGTAATTGCCACCCAAATCGAAGATTCGCGCAACCTGTCCAGCCTGTGGATGGCAGGTGTACGCCTCTTTGAGGGCTTTTTTATTCAGGCCCCCGACAGCGCTTTTCACCTGCAAAATGACCTGGTATTCACCAAAGAGTTTGTTGAGCAGGGACGCTACTAGCGGTGAGAGTTGCGCATGGCAGAATTTGCCAATAAACGCAATAACTTATATATTGGCTCCCTATTTTTACACCTAGTGGGTCAACAGCCGTACAAACTCGTCTGGCGCCCCGCTTCCTGTAATTAAACAAGCGATTATCCCCCTAACCCCTCGCCTGAATGACCCGTCTCAGACCGGCCATGGCGGGTTTGTTTTTTTGGAGAATATGATGTCCAGTCTCATGAATACCTACGGCGCAAGAACCCTGACCCTGACCAAGGGCGAGGGCAGCCGAGTATGGGACAACGCGGGCAACTCCTATCTGGACGCCATCAGCGGCATAGCAGTGTGCGGCCTGGGTTATAGCCACCCGGCAGTGACCAAGGCACTGAGCGAGCAGGCGGCCACCCTGTTGCACGTCTCCAATTTATACAACATCCCGCAACAGCAGGAGCTGGCCGACCTGTTGATCGGTGTTTCGGGTATGGACAAGGTGTTTTTCTCCAACTCAGGTGCCGAGGCCAACGAAGCGGCAATCAAGATTGCGCGCAAATACGGCAACGACAAAGGCGTAAAAAAGCCGTCCATTATTGTGATGACCAACAGCTTTCACGGCCGCACCCTGGCGACCCTGAGCGCCACCGGTAACACCAAGGTACAAATTGGTTTTGAACCCTTGGTAGAGGGCTTTATCCGGGTCGACTACAACGAAGTCGAAGGGGTTAAAAAAGCCGCCGCTGAGCACCCCAATATTGTCGCCATTCTGGTTGAGCCGGTTCAGGGCGAAGGCGGTGTGCGCGTCCCCGCCGCCGACTATTTGAACCAGTTGCGCAGCATTTGCGACCAGCACGACTGGCTACTGATGCTCGATGAGATTCAGACCGGCAATGGCCGCACCGGCACCTACTTCGCATTTGAGCACAATGGTATCAAGCCCGATGTAGTGACCACCGCCAAGGGCCTGGGCAACGGCGTTCCTATCGGCGCCTGCCTGGCACGCGGCAAAGCTGCTGAAGTTTTGCAGCCAGGCAATCACGGCACTACTTTTGGCGGCAACCCTCTGGCGTGTAGCGCCGGTATTGCCGTTATAAAAACCCTGCAATCCACCGGCCTTATCGCCCGCGCCAAACACCTGGGCGAAGCACTGCTGGGTAAATTTAAAGCGGCCCTGGGCAACAACGCCAAGGTGGTGGACATTCGCGGCAAAGGCCTGATGATTGGCATAGAGCTAAATGCCCCCTGCGCCGAGCTGGTTCAGAAGGCACGTGACAAAGGCCTGTTAATCAACGTAACGGCTGGCAACACCATCCGTTTACTGCCAACGTTTATCCTCACCGATGCGGAGGCAGAAGAGCTGGTCAACAAGGTTGTTGAACTGGTAAACGAGTTTTGAAACAAGCCTGCGCAATAAAGCGCGGGCTGCAAGCAAAGAGCAATGATTATGGTTCCCTCAAAGGCACCGAGACATTTTTTAACCCTTAACGATATCAATCGCGACGAACTGCAATACATCATCCAGCGCGCCATAGAGCTCAAGGCCATGCAAAAGGCCGGGGCCTCGCCCGAGCTGTTTAAAAACAAAGTGCTGGCGATGATTTTTGAAAAGAACTCCACGCGCACCCGCGTCTCCTTTGAATCGGGTATGGCGCAGCTGGGCGGTCACGCTATTTTTCTCTCCACCAAGGACACCCAATTAGGGCGCGGCGAGCCGATAGAAGACGCCGCGCGCTGTATCGCCAGCATGGTAGACATGGTGATGATTCGCACCTTCGCCCACGATACCGTGGAGCGCTTCGCCGAATACTCGCGTGTGCCGGTTATCAATGGCCTGACTGACGAGTTTCACCCCTGCCAGCTGCTCGCCGATATCCAGACTTACGTGGAAAAACGCGGCTCGTTGGCGGGCAAGGTTGTGGCCTGGGTAGGTGATGGCAACAACATGTGTAACTCTTACGCCCAGGCGGCGGAACTGTGCGACTTTGAGCTGCGTATAGCCACCCCCAAAGGCTTTGAGCCAGAAGACGAATTTGTACAGCCCTATCAAAACCGCGTATCCATCAGCAACGACCCGCGCCAGGCTGTCGCCGGTGCCGACCTGGTGGTTACCGACACCTGGGCATCCATGGGCCAGGAGGACGAGAAAAAGCAACGCGAGAAAATCTTCCTTGGCTTTCAAGTCAACAAAGAGCTAATGAGCTACGCGCAATCCGACGCGCTGTTTATGCACTGCCTGCCCGCCTACCGCGGCAAAGAAGTATCGGCGGACATTCTCGATGCGCCCGATGCCATAGTGTGGGAAGAGG
>CBINKF010000327.1:0-4328 GCA_966251115.1 uncultured Cellvibrio sp. | reverse complement strand
GATAACAAAATATCGTTAACAAAGCGCACGGATGCAGAAAGTTTGCCCTGACGATTGTACTCCGCCAAATAAACCCCGGTTAATACACCAACAGGCGATGCAATCAACATCGCCAAGCCCACCATCATCAAGCTGCCCACTATGGCGTTAAGCAGGCCGCCCTCAGCGCCGGGAGGCGGCGTCATTTGCGTAAACAGGCTCCAGTTAAATGAAGCCAGGCCTTTTCCCACCACGGTAAATAAAATCCAGAAGGGCAGCGCCAAGCCCAGTACGGCGATAAGAATTGCAATTCCTATGGCAAAGCTGTTGGTAAATTTGCGCTTGTAGCGATAAAACTCTTGATAGGTCATGTTAATTAGCGCCCTGTAGATTTAATTAACCAGCGTGCGGTTGTCAGTACCAAAAAGGCAATGACAAACAAAATCAACCCCAGTGAAATTAATGCGCCCGCGTGCAATGGGTCAGAGGCCTCGGCAAATTCATTGGCGATGACGGAGGCAATACTGTTGCCCGGGTTAAACAGGCCGATATCAATGTTGTTGGCGTTGCCGATCATAAAGGTGACCGCCATGGTTTCACCCAGCGCGCGGCCCAAGCCGAGCATTACCCCGCCCATAATGGCAACGCGAGTGTACGGCAGCACTATATCCCAGGTGACCTCCCAGGTAGTGGCGCCCAGGCCATAACCACCCTCTTTAAGTGTTTGGGGTACAACTTCAAATACTTCGCGCATTACCGAAGTGATAAAGGGGGTCACCATAATCGCGAGAATAATGGCCGCTGGCAAAAGGCCAACGCCAATAGGCGGGCCGGTGAAAATTTCACCTAAAAACCACACGTGTTTAAAGGTGTGGTTAAGCGCGGGCTGTACATGGTCCGCCAGTAAAGGTGCTAATACAAACAGGCCCCACATGCCATAAATAATACTGGGAATACCCGCGAGTAGTTCGATCACACTGTTGAAGGTCCCGCGCAGTTTTTGCGGGCAGAGTTCGGTGAGAAAAAAAGCGATAAAAAAGCTGATAGGTACTGCAATGAGCATGGCAATAAATGAGGTGACCAGGGTGCCGTAGACGGCGGGCAGGGCACCGAACTTGCCGCTGACCGGGTCCCACTCCTGACTCACTAAAAAGCCCAGCCCCAGTTTTTCAAAAACGGGTATGGAGCCGACCATCAGGGTTCCCATAATGGCGCCCAGTACAATGAGTACCAATAAGGCGGTGGCCAAGACCAACAATTTAAAATTGCGGTCGCGACGCTTTTCCAGGGTAAATCCTTGTGAGATTAGTCCGAGTGCGGTTGTGGTTCCGTGCATTTACTGTTTCTCTTGCAGTAGAAATGAAAAAACAGGGCCATGATAACTCATGACCCTGTCCTTGACTCATTTGTTAATTAGTGCCACACAGCTTTGCCGTCGGCGCTCTTAACAGCAGATTTCCAGGATTTTTCGATCAGCTTGGCTACGTTCTCTGGCATAGGTACGTAGTCAAGTTCTTTCGCCTGGTTAGCACCGTTTTTAAAGGCCCAGGAGAAGAATTCCATAACTTGCTTGGAGTTAGCAGGTTGATCAGCTTTGGCTTGCATCAACACGAAGGTAGCACCAGCGATTGGCCAGCTGTCTTTGCCTGGTTCGTTGGTCAGAACTTCGTAGAAGTTTTCAGCGTGAGTCCAGTCAGCATAGGCAGCAGCAGCTTGGAAAGTTTTGATTTCTGGCTGTACGAAGTTGCCTTCTTTGTTTTGCATTTGAGTGTAAGTCATGTTGGAAGACTTGGCGTAAGCGTATTCAACATAACCGATAGAGCCTTCGATGCGTTGAACGTAAGACGCTACACCAGCGTTGCCTTTACCGGCAACACCTTCTGGCCAGGATACCGCAGTGTTACAACCTACTTTGTCGGCCCACTCTTGGCTTACTTTGGTCAGGTAGTTGGTGAAGATGAAGGTGGTGCCTGAACCGTCAGCGCGACGCACGATGGTGATGTCTTCTGCGGGCAGTTTAACGTCTGGGTTAGCGGCAACCAGAGCAGGGTCGTTCCACTGCTTGATTTTGCCCAGGTAGATGTCCGCCAGCAATTGACCGTTCAAACGCAGTTGACCTGGTTTAACACCTTCCAGGTTAACCACTGGAACAACGCCGCCCATGATGGATGGGAATTGCACCAGGCCTTTGGCTTCCAGGTCTTCTTTTTTCAGGGGCATGTCAGAAGCACCGAAATCAACAGTTTTGCTGGTGATTTGTGCGATACCTGCACCAGAACCAACGGCTTGGTAGTTCAGGCTGACTTTTTTCTCATCTTTGTAAGTGGCAGCCCACTTGGAGTAGATGGGGTAAGCAAAAGAAGAACCGGCGCCAGTAATTTCGGTAGCGGCAGCTGAGAAGCTGGCAACAGAAATGGCAGCAGACAACAGGAAATGAGAGATACGCATAGTTAAGCCTCTGGTTGAGTGTTTTTCTACGGAAACAGAGGCTATCCTTGAAATGTTTCGTTTATGTTACAAGGCGCGAAATATTTCATTTATTTTGTCTTTGCCGCCACAGGCTAGTCAATTTAATGGCAGATTAAAATTTGTTCATAACAAGCAAGGCTTTTTAATCCTTGGAGTTGTTAATAGCCGCAAAGCCTGGGTGTCAATGCCGTTGATTCCCGATTATTTGTTTTAAATATCTGATTAAAAAGGGATTTTGTCTTTTTGATCGGAAGGCAACAGGGGTGATTTAGGTATTTTGGTAAATAAAGAAGTGATAGGCCTGTGTCTAATAATTGGCGACTGTTAGAACCCAAACCAGACAAAAGGCTAATTTCACCAAGCTTTTGGTTTGTCATATAACTGAAATAATGGACTTGCATAATGGCGCCACTGGTAACCAAGGTGTCATTTAAAGGCTTCGGAATTACCACCTGAATCCCGTGATTGTGTGACTTCATATATCAACTAAAGTGTGCTTAATAGGAGCTCTCATGAAAAAGACCATACTCGCCCTGGCAGTTGCTGCACTTCCCGTAGCGGCTTTCGCCGACGTGACTGTATACGGCAAAGCCAACGTTTCTGTGCAACAAGCTGACGAAGGTGATGACTACTCTCAGATCGAACTGGTAAGCAACGCTTCTCGCATTGGTTTGAAGGGTGGTGAAGATCTGGGCAATGGCCTGAAGGCTATTTATCAATTTGAATACCAAACTAACGTTGATGACGGTAAAGGCGGCAAGACTGAAACCTTCGGTCAGCGCAACATCTATGTTGGTCTGCAAGGTTCTGGCGGTACCGTAATGGCCGGTATGTTCGATACCCCCATGAAAAACGCCCAAGAAAAAGTTGACCTGTTCAACGACCTGGAAGGCGATATCGCGTTCCTGGTAAAAGGTGACACCCGCGCCAAAAACGTAGTGCAATACGTAACTCCAGCTAGCTGGGGTTCAATGGTAGCTAACGTTGCTTACGTTGCTGCTGAGAAAGATGGCGACAACGACGGTATCTCTGCATCTTTGGCTTACAACACTTCTGCTTTGTACCTGGCTCTGGCTGCTGAGCAGGACGTAACCGCACAGGACCTGCAAATCCTGCGTTTGGTTGGCCGTTACACCACTGGCCCAGTACAACTGGGTGCTCTGTACGAACAAGCTAAACAAGACACTGGCACTACTGACAGCACTCGTGACTCATGGGTTGTTTCTGCCAAGTACAACCTGGACAATGGTCTGGCTCTGAAGGCTCAATACGGTGATCGCAGCGAAGACAACATGGCTGTAGGTGACGGTACCTCTACCAGCGTTGGTTTCGACTACTCTCTGTCTAAAAACGCCATGCTGTTTGGTTACTACACTAACGAAGACAGCGACATTGCTACCAGCGACAGCTGGGTTGGCGTTGGCGTAGAACTGAAGTTCTAATGCTTTAATCGGATAATTCCGGGTTAAAAACCGGGAATAGTCAAAAAGCCCCTCCTGGTGAGGGGCTTTTGCTTTTTAGGTCATGTGTTGAGTAGATAGGTGACGAATATCAGTTGTTGCGCCAGCGCCCATTGGGTAAAGTGCCGCCCTGTATTAGTAGCTGTTTCATTGATTTGATCTAGCCCAAGTCGCCTTTCAAGGAAATCCATGCAAATACCATTTTTCTTCCGCAAACGTCTGGCACAGTTCGCTGTATTGGGCTTAGCGCTGACCATGGCACTACCGCTGCATGCAGAGGAGGAGGTTAAGGACCCCTGGCAAAACTTCAATCGCCGGATGTTCAACTTCAATGAACGTGTAGACAAATACCTGGCAAAACCCATTGCCCAGGGCTATCACGCAGTCATGCCCGATCCGCTGGAGCGGGGTGTCAACAAT
>CBINKF010000326.1:0-4332 GCA_966251115.1 uncultured Cellvibrio sp. | reverse complement strand
GGTAGCAAAGGCGTGGGCAAAATTCAGCAGCACGGCATCGCGGGTTTTCAGTTGATCTATATAGCGTAGCTCGTCCTGCAGCGGCGTTAGACCGGCTTGCTCGGCGGCGGCTTCATTCATAAAACTGTTGTAGAAATCGGCAATTTTTTGCTCGTCGGCACCGCTCGGTGCTTTGGCTACATCATCAATAATTGCACGTACATCTTGCTGGCTTTTTTCTCGCAGCATATCAAAGGCGCCCCAGCGGGTTTTATCGCCGGGAATAGGGGTATTGGCTACCCAGGTACCGTTGACGTAATCAAAAAAATTGTCCTGCGCGCGCACTTTGGTGTCCATGGCGCTCAGGTCTATGCCCGAGGGTTTAAGCGGCTCTGTACCTTGTGGGCTGTTGGAGCAAGCGCCGAGCAGGCCCGCCGCCAGGATTAACCCGATCAGGGTTTTGCGACCTGGTTGGGGTAGATGTCCTTTAGTCTTGTGGATATGGATCATGCAATTATTGTCCTCTGTTCCAGTAAGGGTGATGGAAGTTCCAGGCGGCTGGCTTGTAGGTTGCCTGGGGAAGCTTTGATGTTAGCAAAGCTTGTGCCGGTGACTAGCAATATTTGGTTAAAAAGCGCAAACGCTCACAACCCCCCGTGTTTGAGTTGGAGCGGGGCGTGAGTTCAGCGGGCAGTGCTGTTGAGGTTTTTTGCGGCCTGTCTGGCAACGCCCAATACCCGGTCTGCCAGTTCGCTGTCGGTCAGGCTGCGCGCCACCGCCATACCCCCAATCAACAGAATGGCGCGCAGCAAATGCACATCGGATGGCGTTTTTGCAGAGGCTTCGGACTCTGCACACAGCTGTTTGCTGAAGCCATTAAACAGGCGGGTGTAGATGTGTTTAACCCGCGCGTCGTCGTGGGCGACATCGCTCACCAGGCAGGCCATAGGGCAGCGCACATCGGGGGAGTTGAGGTGCTCGCGGCTCAGGTAGGCGTCCACCAGCTGCTCCAGGTTGGCACCTTCGCGGCCAAAATGTGCCGAGGCACCCATGGCGGCGGCAATGATCGCCTCTTCATAAAGCTCGATTTTAGAGCTGAAGTGAGCATAAAAGGCGCCGCGAGTCATACCTGCCAACTCCATGACTTCATCGATTCCCACCTGATTAAAGCCTTTGCGTGTAAACAGATCGGCTGCCGCTGCCAGTATGCGTTGGCGCGACGCCTGTTTGTGGGATTCGTTCCAGGGCATGGGCTTCTCCAGATTTTAAAATATGTTCTTGATCATATTATGCGGCGGATCAAAGATAGCCAAGCGTTTTCAAGCGCCCTCAGGTTTTGACTAACAGTTAAAAGGAGCCAGCTATGGCAGATTCAATTCATATACTCGGGCCGCAATTCAGCAGCTTTACCCGTGTCGTTCAATACTGCTGTGAGGAGATCGGCCTGGCTTACAGTCTGGGTACCGAATGGCAGGGGCAAACCTACGGTTTAAGAACCCCCGAACTTCTGGGTGTAAACCCCTTTGGTAAGGTGCCGGTGTTGATTCATAACGGCAAATTGCTGTTTGAATCCCAGGTAATCTGCCGCTATCTCGACAACCAATTTAACCAGGGCCGCTTGCAGTCGGTTGATTGTTGGCAGCGCGCTCAAGTGGAACAGTGGTGCTCGGCCATTGCACTTTATGTGGATAAGGCCATAGTGCGCGATTACATCCTTGAGTTTCGCTTTCCCAAGGGAGAAGACGGCAGTGTGCGCAGGGATAAAGTGGAGCAGGCGATACCCGAGGTGTTGCGCATGGTGGAAATTTTGGAACAGCAACTGGCAGACAAACCTTATTTGCTGGGGGATAAATTCAGCCTGGCGGATATTCAGTTATTACCGGTGTTGCACTACTTATCCCTGGCTCCGCAGAATACAGATTTACTGCGTACTAACAGCCTACTGCGGGCCTATCTGGCCAGGTTATTAGAGCGAGCAGCCGCGCAAAAAGTTTTTGTTTGATACTGAGCACTGGCTGGATATTTACACCAACCAGTGTCTTTTCAGATTGCTTTTTTTAAGGGATTAGAAGCTGTAGTTAAAGCTCACACTGGCGTTAAGTGGCGCAGCGTAATAGCCAATGTTGTAGAGGCTGCCTATGTATTTCTCATCAGTGAGGTTGTTGATATTGAGCTGCACATTGGCCTGGTCCGAAAACTCCCAGCGGGCGAAGGCGTTGATAACCGCATAGGCGTCCTGGTGAATCACCACGCCCGAATAGCCATCGGCATTGCTGGTTTCACTCTGCCAGCGGGCGCTGGTGCCCAGGGTTAATTGTGGGGCAAAGGGCATCTGCGCGCTCAGCGATAGGTTGAGCGTATTGCGCGGCACCCATTGGTAGGTGCTTTCGCCTTCCTGGTTGTCCAGTTGCAAGTGGGTATAGCCCAGCACCAGGTCTACCGAATCCGTCAAGTGCCCAGACACTTCCGCTTCAATCCCTTCCGATTTCACATCCTTGCCTATGTAAAAGTAGGTGCCGGTATTGGGGTTCCAGCCGCCGTAGGTGCCCAGGCCTTCCTGCTCGGCGCTAAACCAGGCAAAGGTGGTTAGCAACTTTTGGTTCAGCCAGTCGGCTTTTACGCCCAGCTCGTAGTTAACTCCCTTGGAGGGCGCGAGGTAGTGGCCGTTGATGTCCTGCTGATCCTGGGGTTGGTAGATATCTGAGTAGCTGGCGTAGAGCTGGGTGTTGTCGCTAACCGCCAGGGTCAGGCCGGCATAGGGGCTGGTCTCGCTTTCGGTTTGATCAAAATCGCCGCCGGAATAGCCATCGCGGTGATAGCGCGCGCTGTTAAAACCGACGATGGCGCTGAGGCTGTCGCTCAGACTGAGTTTGCTGGCGCCATAAATTCGAGTCAGTGTTTGATTGTTGCTGGAGTTAAACGTTTTAGCACCCCAGGCTGGCTCGGGAATAGCGTTTAAGGCATAGGGGAAGGCTGGCAGGGCGCCAAAAGCGGGTTCACCGCTATCCACCGTGCGGTTGAGCAGGGTGTTGCTACTGTCACCATAGCTGGCGCCAAGCATCGCCTGGTGTTCGCGACCAAACAGACTGAAGCTGCCATCCAGGCTCAGGTCGTAGAGGTTGGCATCTTCATCGGTAAAAAAGCTGCCGGGCCAGCCGACCAGGCCTTTGCCGGTTTGCGGGTCCAGGCCGGTCATGGAGTAGGCAAAAAACAGCTGATCGGCGTCTTCAAACTGGCGGTAGTTGTAACTGGCTTTTAGATTCCAGTCGTTGCCAAGGGCATAGGTGTATTCAACAAAGGCGCTTTGGTTGCTAGTGTCCCAATAGGTCCAATCCTGGGTGGTAGATACTGATTGGTCGAATTCTGCCTGGGTGCCGTCGCTTTGGGCGAAAGTCATCGCGCCCCACATATTGCCGTTGGTGTGGGTGTTGGCATAGGTATAGCCAACAGTAAGGGTGCCGCGCTCGCCCAATTGACCGTCCACTACGCCGTAGATAAAGCCGCGGTCGTTGGATAGCCCTCGCAGGTAGGACTCCTTATCTTCGGTGGCGGCCACTATCCGGCCAGCCCAGTCGCCGCTGTCGGTAAAAGGCGCAGAGTAGTCGCCCTCCACACGGAAGAAATCATAGGACCCTCCGGAGACACCCACCTTACCCTGGGCAGTGTTAGTAGGGCGTTTACGCACATAGTTGATGGTGCCTGAGGCGTTGCCCACTCCGGTAAGCAGGCCATTGGCCCCGCGAATAACTTCCAGTTTTTCGTAGGCGAAAGAGTCGGTCGCGCCCGTGGCAATACCCCAATTGTTGGGCAGGCCGACCCCGTCCACCTGGGTATTTTTAATTTCAAACCCGCGCGCCACATAGTTGGTGCGGTTGGTCTCCCACTCTTCAACACTGATACCGGTGGCCAGGCGCAGGGCATCGTTCAGGCTGTTAGCCGAAAAGTTTTCTATAAGCTCGGCGCTTACCTGGCTGATGGATTGCGGGGTTTCTTTGATATCCATCTCTAAACCCGTGGCACCTTTGCTGCTGCGGTTGGCGCGCACACCGGTGATAAAAACCTCTTCTATGCCATAGGCAGACTGGCTGCTGCTTACCCTGGGCTCGGCGGCCTGTATTGACCAGCTAAGTGCGAGGAACAAAGGGGAGAAGGCGAGGGTTTTTTGGTGCATATGTGGCTCCAATCAAAACAGGAAAGCAGGGGTTATTTGATGTCGCAAATAGTAGTTAAATGATAATTAGATTGCAAATAATAATTATTATCATTTGTGGGTGGGCGCCAACGCCTGCAACAGCACGTCAATGGGGAGTGCTAAGGATGGTTAAATCCGGAGCCTTAGAAGGGATGGTTAAA
>CBINKF010000325.1:0-4342 GCA_966251115.1 uncultured Cellvibrio sp. | reverse complement strand
ATATCAGCAGTCTCTCAGCCCCGGTCGGAAGCCTTGAGACCTTCGCGCGATTCCGGGGAAGGATTTCGCGCAACCGCACATGCCCATGATTGTAAGTTCAGAGAGGCAGATTGGCACTCGCAGTTACCGCAACTGCCAGGGAATCTGGGGGCGCTTGCTAAACAAGATCCACCATTAAACCTCCCCGGATTCTATGTTTGAATACTTTAACCACAGAGGCTTCATTTCGGCACTCAATCGTGACAGCCCAAACTACTGCAAAGCCACCTACGCAGAGGCTAATAGCGACTAGACAGTTAGCACAATCTTTCCAATTTGCTGATTGGATTCCATATAGCGGTGTGCTTCGACAATCTGCGCTAGCGGAAAGGTTTTGGCAACCAGCGGTTTCAGCTTGCCTTCAGTCAACCCTTGCAAAATGAAGGCTTTGGCGCGTGCCATGCGTTCAGGATGAGTGCTGATTTCAAATAGGGTATACCCGCGTATGGTTAATTGCTTTGCAAGCACGGGGAACAGCGGCAATGGCGTAGACTCGGTACTGAGTGCGCCATACTGAAAAATAATGCCGCTTTGCGCTGTGGCTTCTGCCAGCTTGGCGATGGTAGGCCCGCCCACTGGATCAAACACAACCCTAGCGCCCTTGTTATTGGTAATGCGGTTGACTTCTGCCACTAAGTCCTGCTCTCCTGTCGCAATCACGTGTTTGGCACCAGCCTTGAGTAAAGCCTCGCGCTTACTGCTGGTAAGCGTCAAAGCAATAGGAACGGCTCCCAGCAGATTGGCAGTCTCGATCGCTGCCACACCCACGCTGCTTGATGCCGCCGGTATCAACACAAATTCGCCAACTTTGGTATCGGCAAACTCCACCAGTGCGCCGTAGGCAGTCATATATTGCATCCAGATGGCAGAAGCTTCTGGCCAGGAAAGTGATGGTGGATGTTTGACCACGGCAAATGCAGGCACATTCGCCAACTCACCATACACACCATACTGATTTTGCGAGAACGCTGGGATTGTGCTGACCGCATCACCTATTTTGAACTCAGTCACGTCCTCGCCCACCGCGTTGACTATGCCTGCCGCTTCATAGCCCAGCCTCGCTGGCAGTTGCGGTGCTTCCAGATACTGGCCATTGCGAAACATAACTTCCGCACGATTGAGTCCGATGGCATGTACTTTGATCTGCACTTCACCCTTGCCTGGTGCGGCGACTTGTTCATCTGCTATCTGTAATACTTCTGGCCCACCGGTTTGGTGGAATCTGACGACAAGTGACATTTTTATCTCCTGATAATGTAAAAATAGTATGGAAATCAAGCCCAGCCGCTCAACACGATTTTGCCTATAGTGCCACCTGCTTCGAGCTGAGCGTGCGCCTGACGCAGGTTCGCAGCATTGATGGGTGATAGGCTTTCATTGAGCGTGGTCTTCAGCACACCCTCATCCACCAGCTTGCCTATGCGATCCAGGATATGGTGCTGTTCTGTCATGTCGGCGGTCTGAAACATGGAGCGTGTAAACATCAGCTCCCATGCGAACGTCGCGCTTTTATTCTTGAGCAGATTGAGGTCCACCGGCTGTGCGGTTTCGACAATCGAGCAAATCTTGCCTTGCGGCTTGATGAGTTCGGCCATGACAGCAAAATAGCCATCAGTATCGTTGCAGCAGAAAATATAGTCTGGTTGGGGAATGCCGATTTCGCGCATTTGCGTCACCAGATCATGCTTATGATTGATAACGTGCTGTGCGCCCAATTCCTGCACCCACTGCACGGTCTCAGGCCGTGATGCTGTGGCTACCACGGTCAATCCGGCCAGTTTGTTCGCGAGTTGGATGGCAATCGAACCCACGCCGCCCGCACCACCTATGATGAGCAGGCTCTTATTGCGGTTTTGCGCTATATCAAGCGCAATGCCTAGCCGGTCGAATAGTGCCTCCCAGGCAGTCACCGCAGTCAGTGGCAAAGCTGCTGCTTGCTCGTAATTCAAACTCTGTGGCATGTGGCCGACGATGCGCTCATCCATGAGCTGGTATTCGGCATTGCAGCCCGAGCGCGTGATGTCACCCGCATAAAACACTTTGTCGCCAGGCTTGAACAGCGTGCAATCTGGCCCGGCTTCGACGACTTCACCAGCGGCATCCCAGCCCAGTATTTTGGGCGTAGCTTCTACTTTATCCTTCGGCTTGCGCACCTTGGTATCGACCGGGTTAACGGCGATGGCATGTACACGCACCAGCAGGTCGCGACCGGTAGCGACGGGGCTGGGCAATTCGACATCTATCAGCGATTCAGGATCGCTGATAGGTAAATACCTGGTTAATGCAACAGCTTTCATGGTGGCTCCTATTTTTTAGCGCAGGCGGGGTTGCCTGCGCTACAACTTCATATAAATTCCGGTAAAACAAATTCAGCCAACTCCTGCAACACCTCACCGGCCGGACGTTTGCCGTATTTGACATTGAATATCAGGTGATCCACGCCGATACGCTTGCTCGCGCGCAGATGCACCAGCAGCGCATTCCTGCCGAGTCGGTGACCCAGATGAATAGGCGTTGGCGCTTCGTTCGGGTTATCGGCAAGATCAATAAAATAAGACTGCGTGAATGGTTTGTACTGCCCTGGCAATTCGGCTTCTACCGTATCGCGCCAGCGCTGGACGATCTGCTCTTGGGCCTCTATGCTGCGCGGGTAGCTCATCCAGCCGTCGGCGTTGCGCGCGATCCAGCCCAAATCCTGCTGGCTATGGCCGGTGACGAGCAAGGGCACATGCGAAGCTAGCGGCTTAGGGATGACATCGGCACCCTGCAGATGGCCGAAGCCGCTACTGACTTGCGGGAAGTGCTCTGACCAATAAATTTTAAGCAGCTCGACCTCTTCGCGAAACATGGCACCGCGCGAATCAAAATCCACATTGAAAGCAGGGAACTCCACCAATCTATCGCCCGTAGCAATGCCCAGCAGCAAGCGGCCATTGGACAACTGGTCTATGCTGGCGGCGGCCTTGGCGATATGAATCGGGTGGCGCAACGGCAGGATGATGGATGCCGTCAGCAGAGCGATTTCTGTGGTCTGCGCGGCCATATAACCGAGATAAGCCCACGGGTCGAACACTTGACCGACATCGCCAAAATTCGGGTCGCGCAGCGGCACATCGCGAAAGCCCAAGCTGGCAAAACCGGCTTTTTCGGCAAACTGTGCCAGCGCTACCTGGTTGTGCATGGTCGGTTGGTCGCGCTCGAAGGCCTCGATCGGGAACATGATGCCCAGCGTGAGTTTGCCACGTTGGAATGCACGCTGCCAGCCACGGTTGCCTGTCGGCGATTGATTTGGATTAGGGTTATACATTCTGCTCTATAAGAAAAAAACTGGCACATCCACAAAAGGGAGAAAAGTGATGTGCCAGTACAGGCCCGAAATAGCTAGGGGGAGGAGCTATCTACTTAGCCAAAAACTGATTTAAGCCTGGCCTTTGACTGCCAGTAAATCCACGGTTTCGATCACCGGCATCTCAGCCAGCAAGTCTGTGGCATTTGCCATTAGTGCCTCAGCGATTTTCCCGGTCAAATGTGCTTGTCGACCATGTTCATCCATAAAGGTGTCAAAAATGCCAAAGGTTGCAGGCCCGAATTTGAGTGCGTACCAGGTAGCGGTTTCCGGCTCGTTTTCCACTAGTGGCAGTGCGGATTTAAGAAATGCTTCTAGTGCTGCTTCCTTACCTGGCTTGGCGTGCAGACGTACATACAGGGCTAACTTCTTGCTCATGATTGCTCCTAAAAAAAATAAAACACGAAGATGGTGGATACGCGCTATCACGCTTATCCACCCTACTAAAAATCTAAATACTCGCTTCCAGCACTTCCCTGCTCTTATCCAGCGTCACATCCTTGTGTTCACCCAACTCGACCATGCCATGACTTTCAAGCTGCGCCAGCAGGGCAGGAATGGCATCTGCGCTAATGTTGTAGGCGGATAAGCGCGTCGGCACGCTGAGGCTTTCGAAAAAATCGCGGGTATTTTGGATGGCCGCTTCGATGCGAGCATCTTCCGTACCTTCATTGATATTCCAGACGCGCTCGGCGTATTGCAGCAGCTTGGCGCGCTTGGATTCGCGACGAACACTCAACATGGTCGGCAGGATGATAGCCAGCGTTTGCGCGTGATCCAATCCATGGAGCGCGGTGATTTCGTGGCCTATCATGTGCGTCGCCCAATCGCTCGGTACACCGGAGCCGATCAAGCCATTCAAGGCCAGCGTGGCAACCCACATGAAATTGGCTTGCAAATCATAATCCTGCGGGTTTTGCAGAATTTTAGGGCCGATTTCAATCAGCGTTTGCAGTA
>CBINKF010000324.1:0-4345 GCA_966251115.1 uncultured Cellvibrio sp. | reverse complement strand
TTCTTTCTCCAGTAACCAGATTTGGTTATCGGCAGAAATACGCACCAGGATGTTTTGAGGCGCATCGGGTGGTGTCGGTGAGTTATCCGGTTTAGGGACATTGGGGTTAAAACCGCTCTCTTTAACGAAAGACGCAGTCACGATGAAGAAGATCAGCATGATAAAGACCACGTCCAACATGGGGGTCAGGTCGATCTCGTTACTATCGTCGCCACTTTGGCCTTTTTTTCTACGACTCACCCTGGGTACTCCTCTAATTATTGCGATGGTATAAGGGTAATACAAAGTCGCTGATTCTAACAGTTTTACGCAAGTAAAAACCAACTCTTTATATCTCTCGCCCACCATAATTTATGTAAATATTCGCCCCACTAAAACAGCCCTGGGCCGCCATTGCTTAGTGCCGCAAACCATGCCTGATCAACCTGCCGCCAAACTCATTTCCCTGCAATTACTAAAGATACGCACTGAAGCCATAGAACTGAAGACATAAAAATGGCTGTTTGGTCCGCCCCAGTTATCCAGTAATAATGAATCCATATTCTTGACAGTGCATATCAAACGCAAAAAAGGGAAGAAAATACCCCAGCTTTCATTCAAATAGCGCCAGTTGATGAAAGCCTTTATCTTCCTCCAGGTCCACGAAGCCAACGCCTACCCCCAATAACCTAACCGGCAAACTCAATCGCGCAAATGCCTGCGCGCACAATTGCGCGAATTGCGCCAACTCCAGCCTGGAGCCCGTGCGCTCAATATTGGTTACCCGAAAGTCGCTAAACTTTAGTTTTAAGTGCAACTTTACCACTTGATAATCGCCGGCCAAGGGGGCCAATCTCTGTTCCAACTGCGCCAACAACCCAGGGAGTTGTCTAAGGCATTCATCGAGACCCGTTAAATCCGTTGAATAGGTGTGCTCCACACTCAGGGATTTGCGCCGACGCGCCGGATTCACTGAGCGCTCATCACAGCCGCGACTTAATTCATATAGCCTCTGCCCCATTTGACCGAACTTTTGGGTCAGCTCAAATACCGAATAGCGCTGCAGATCTGCGCAGCTATCCACACCCATCTCAGCTAAACGCGCGGCTGTAGCTTTCCCGACACCAAATATTTTTTTTACCGGTAAACAGGCTACAAAATTTTTAACTTGATCGGGCGTAATTACAAACAACCCATCAGGTTTGCGCCAATCGCTAGCGATTTTGGCTAGGAATTTGTTTGGCGCCACGCCTGCAGAAACGGTTATTCCCACTTCCGAGTGAATTCGCCGCCTGATGTCTTCGGCAATCAAGGTTGCACTACCCTTGCAGCGCGAGGATTGGGACACATCCAAAAAGGCCTCATCCAGGGAAAGAGGCTCAACCAAATCGGTATACTCGTAAAAAATGTGGCGCATGGCCAAAGAGGCCTCGCGGTACGCCTCCATTCGATGCGGACGGATGATGAGCTGGGGACACAGACGCAAAGCGTACTGACTGGCCATTGCAGAGCGAACACCAAAGCGGCGCGCAGGATAGTTGCACGTGGAGATAACACCGCGCGCTTGATTGCCGCCCACCGCAAGAGGACGACCGCGAAGCAAGGGATTATCGCGCTCTTCAATTGCAGCAAAAAAGCAATCCGCATCGCAGTGGATTATTTTCTTCACCGAACACACCATTAACCCTGTACATAAAAACAGTATAGCGTTTTATACGATCTAAAAATACGCGCGCGTCGCGAAAACATGCTAATGCCTTTAATCGTCAAGCGGGCAGACTTCATTAATAAATAAACGGTGCTCATTAAGCCAGCCAGACCTCATCACCCCATAGACGCAGTCTTGATACGAAGAATCAACTTCAGAAAAAATGGGGATTAACAGATAAACTCACGCTTTACACTCGCATCACCCCCAAAAGACAAGCAAAACTCGCCTTCACCTAAATGCAGAAGATTGAATTTGTTACACCTATGCTGGAAATGCGCAGACTGGAGTTTTCCCTGGACACATATCACAAGGCAGTTTAATTGCTGGCAGCAGGCAGAGCTTACCCAGTTAAAACTATCCAAAACCTAAAAATTTGAGCGCCTGCACACCATTTAAAGCCAACTGACGTTTAACCGCAGGTGCGGTTAGCAAAAATAAAGCATGTCAAAAGCACAAAGTGCAACTCGGTGATCGTTTGAAATGCCTCCCTGAACAGGATTTGAAAACCCAATCACAAAGCCAAAATAATTGCATCACCTTGTCTGGCGAGCATCCAAAAAAACGGCGGTGAAAACCCAACGCGACATTTAGCATCGCGCAGGGCTTAAAAAAAACTCATCAAAGCAGGTCGACCAACGGAACAATTTCACCCTCGAAACCACAAAAGAGACAAACAAAAATGTGCGATTGAGTATTGAAAGGATTCAAATCCGGATACAAAAAGGGGACAAAAGAAAGGGGGGCAGCCGTCAAAAAAAATCACTTAATCTGGTTAAAAATAGTTTTTCCTCATTTTTTTTTGAAAAAAAACAAAAAAAAACCATTTTTATGGTCATTTTGATGCAAAAAACTTGAATTTTTTCAATAAAGTTTTAACTTATACACGGTTGGACTTTTTATCCATTTATCTACCTTTTGAAAACTATAAAGGAAGCACACCATGGCTGCACGTAAACAAACCGCCGTTAACTCTGTTGCAAGTTTGGAACAGCAATTAGCTCAACTGAAAGCGCAACTGGTTAAAGCTCGCGACGCTCAGGCAGCCGACGCTGCTAAAGTAGTTGCTGGCCTGACCAAGGACGCGGCTAAAGCAGCTGCTGCACTTAAAGCTGCTCAAAGCAAGTTGACTGCTGCTGCTAAAAAGAAAACCCCAGCTGCCGCCAAGCAAGCAACTGCCGCTAAAGCTGCTGTTGCTGCTGCGAAAAAAGTAGCCGACGCTGCCAAAGCGGCTGTTGCCAATGCCAAAAAAGATCTGGCTGCCATTAAAGCAGCTAACAAACTGGCATCCACTCACGAAAAGGCTGTTGCCAAAGCTGAAGCTGCAGTTGCCAAGCGCCTGAAAGCTGCCGCGAAAAAAGCCGCTGCCAAAAGCAAAGTAGCTGCCAAGAAAGCCGCTGTTAAAGCCAAGCTGGCCGCCAAAAAAGCTGCTGTAAAAGCTAAACTGGCCGCAAAAAAAGCAGCCTTGAAAGCTAAAGCTGCTGCTAAAAAGGAAGCTCTCAAGAAAAAAGCTGCCGATAAAAAGGCTGCTGCTAAAGCCAAATTGGCCGCCAAGAAAGCTGCCGTAAAAGCCAAAGCAGCTGCCAAGAAAACTGCAGTAGCAGTCAAAAAAGCTGTTGCTAAGAAGCCAGCAGCCAAGAAACCTGCCGCGAAAAAGCCAGCCGCGAAAAAAGCTGCTGCCAAACCAGCAGCTAAGAAAGCGGTAGCTAAAAAGGCTCCAGCCAAGAAACCTGCCGCTCCTAAAGCTGCAGGTGCAAAACGCGGTCGTAAGCCAAAAGCACCTGCTGCTCCGGTAGCTGCTGCTTAATTCTGGCTTTCTCCAACAAAAAAGGCACCCTTGGGTGCCTTTTTTGTTTTTGATTTGCCTTGAATACTGCTTTGAAGGCAAATGTTCTTTAATTTTTTACGCTAAAGCGATTGGATAACCTCCTGAAAGGCAATTTGCCCACTGACATAGGCGTAAAGTAAGAGAAACTGCTCTTCATCCATTTCGGATAACTCAATACCATAACTCAGCACCTCAGCCCCATCGCTCGGGTCAATGCGAGATCGAATCACTCCATTTAATTTAAGCTCGCGCTGAATTCGGCTTATCACCAAGTCGGTTCTAATTTCAACCAAATCCCCCAGCTCACCTATGGGTTCACCAATATCCAACCTAAGGCCGGTGATACTGATATCAGAAATATGTGCCGCTACTGGAGGTAATTCTGGTGCTGATGAGCGATAAACCTCCGCTACCATATCCACTGCCACCCGCGTGGCATTGCGGATGCCTTTGAAATTAACGGTTTCAGGGTAGGTGATATGCAGCAACGGATAGGGATCAACTGTTTGCAGCTCCACTATGCTGATGAACACACCTATGCCATTGTCGATCATAAAGCGGAAAACCAATTTCTGACCGCTGCGAAATTTGACCAAACGCCCCGCAGATTTAGGTACAGAAACCAAAATTCCCCGCCCAGGTAAACAACCAATTAATCGACAGGCATGTCGCTCCGGTTGCCCCAAACTGTTTGTTGTCTGCAGCTGCAGGGGATAACCATAGGTGAGTTTTAGCTCTTCAAATTTCATTTTGGATTGGCGCCATCTTTTTGTAGCTTATTATGCGCAAGTGTAGCAGTTGCCTGAATTTTACCCAGTCGAGAACTAATG
>CBINKF010000323.1:0-4367 GCA_966251115.1 uncultured Cellvibrio sp. | reverse complement strand
CACCCGCCACGAGTTTTTGTTGGCTCAGGGGATTAATTTTGCCGAGCTGGCGGCCCAAAAGGTAAACCTGATGGTGTTGCACGCGGAGCTGGATTACAAATGGCCGTTAAAAAGCGGCGATGAATTTTATGTAGACCTGACCTTGGAGCGAGCTTCGCGGGTTCGTTTCGATTTTTTACAAAATATCTATCGCAAATCTGATAATAAGTTATGCCTGGCGGCGCGCATTACTGGCACCTCGGTTAATGAGCGCGGGCGCCCGTTTTTACCGGAAGTGATAGAAAAGCTTTTTCCATTCGACAGTAGCCGAGTCTAGTTAATCTGAGCGGATTTATGTAAATCCCGATTGCCTTAGCTGCCTGCTGTTGTCTTGATGTATCGGGGGATGGGTTGGGTAATCTGGTATTGGTCTTTGTTTGTTTGCTTCTGGGGCTTGCGTTCCAGAAGGTTAAGCGCATACCGGATAATGCGTCGGCATCTTTGAACGCCTATGTCATCTATGTCGCTTTGCCGGCCTTGGTGCTCAATGAAATTCCCAAGCTGTCGCTAACTGCCCAGGCGCTGCTGCCGGTGGTGTGCGCCTGGTTGGTGATGTTGTTCAGTGCCGCTATAACCTGGTTTACCGGGCGTGCACTGGGTTGGTCGCGCGAGGTGATGGGGGCGCTCTTGCTGACGGTTGCATTGGGGAATACCGGTTTTGTCGGTATTCCGCTGATTGAGGCTCACTTGGGAGCTGCTGCCATACCCTATGCCATTCTCTATGATCAATTTGGCACCTTTATTGCGCTGAATACGCTGGGCGTGGCTTTTGCGAGTGTAATGGCAAAGCAAAAAACCGCGCAGCAACCTATCTGGAAAAATATTCTCTCGTTCCCTCCCTTTATTGCTTTGCTGCTGGCATTTGCCCTGCGCTGGCTGGGCTATCCCCAGTGGCTGGCCGAAGTTTTGCCGCGTTTATCATCTACACTTGTTCCGGTGGTTATGGTGGCGGTGGGGCTGCAATGGCGCTTGCGTCTGGAGCGTCACTATGTGCAACCATTAACCATAGGCATGGCTTACATTTTGGTTGCAGCACCGGCATTTGCTTGGCTGTTGGTGTGGATGTTCGGAATATCCGGATTAGTGGGTCGGACGATCGTTCTTGAAGCGGCTATGCCTGCCATGATTTCTGCCGGTGTTTTGGCGATTTCCCATAATTTGGCTCCGCGTCTGGCCTCTGCATTGGTTGGGTATAGCTTGATGTTTTCGCTAGTGAGTGTGTGGGCCTGGAGGCTGCTGCTAGGCGGTTAAACCTTGCCTGCGGAGCAGGTGGTTATTGATTGGTTTTTGCAGTTATCTCTTGATTGGTCTTTTTAGTCATCTAAAGGATTGGTTTAAACGGAGTTTCCAACTGGATAATAACTATGATCCCGGATGTGTTCTTATGTTGAGGCCGCTTCACGGAAACCTTATTTTGGATGCGGATGTCTATGCCGGGCATCTCGCTCACCTCGGCGCCAAATCGCCGGTAAAAATTCTGCACCCGTTGGTATTTGATGATGGCGTCATCTTTGCCCCCGCCGGAATAAATTTCGATTTTTCTGTCGCCACGCAAATGCGTGAGCGCCGTTTGGCCTATCCCCTGGAGCTGAGTGTTGAGCTGGAAGTTCCGCTGAGTGTCGATCAATTAAAGCTGGATTTGGCGGAGTTACACCAGCAAGAGCCTTTTTATACCGCCTTGCAGGAGCACAAACCATTTTTGGAGCAGCTGCAATCCTACGCGGAGGCCTTGGTGAGTTTTCCGGTGTTGCGACAAAAGCTGCAGGTTATGGCTCACAGCATGACCTGGTTGTATTGGCGCAGTCTGGGGGCGGCCACCCTCAGCTATTTAATTGCCGATGAAATGCGTTTGCCTCAGGCGCAAAAGCGAGAGCTTTTTTGGGCGGGCCTGGCCCATGATATTGGCATGCTGCATGTCGACCCGGGGATTTTAACCAAGCAGACCAAATTGAGTGCGGAGGACTGGTTTTATATTCAGCGCCATGTACAGATTGCCGTGGAGTTATTGGCCTTGGATGCCGAACTGACGCCGGGGACGCTTGAGCCGGTGCGTGAACACCATGAGCGCTGCGATGGAACTGGTTATCCCAATGCCAGTGTAGAAAGTGAATTGTCCCTGGGTGGCCAGGTGTTGGGTTTGGCGGATTCGGTGGTGGCTATTTACTGTAATCGCTACCGGGATAACGGCAGTGGCTGGCAGGAGGTTATCCCGGTGATTGAAATGAGTGAGTCGCAGTTTTTGTATCGCAGTGTCAATATTCTTAAAGCCATAGTTCAACGCAGCCAACTGCCCATGGCGAGGGTGGTGTCGGGCAGTAAAATGCACGAGTTTTTAGCGAATTTTCTCGTACAGTGCAAACGCATGAAGCATTGGTTCGATGTGCTGCAGCGCTGCTTGTTGGAAATTGGATTCACCCATGGCGATAAACAACTTCACTCAATGCAAAACGTACTGTTTCACCTGGCAACCGCCCATAAAAATACCGAGATGTGCAAGCCGGAATTTCAGCAGCGCATAGAGATTCTGCTGGAGTTGGGGGTAATGGATCTGCCCAAGGAGGTGGGGGATGCCTGTATTCAGCAGCAGGAGGTGAATTTTCATTTGCTGCGCCTGAGTCGCATGATGCAGCACTATTTAACGGAAGGCGGCTGTGCCGACGCGGAAATTACCGCAGTTTTAGAGCGCGGTTTTGTCGAAATCCGCGAGTATTTGGACAGCTAAAACTCCAGGGCCAATTGGCCAATACAGAATCCACCCAATAAAAAACCGAAGCCCTGGCTTCGGTTTTTTATTGGGTGAGCTGTAGAGTTTTATAATGGAATTTTATGTATGGAGTTTTATAGTTTTGCGGTGTTGCCGGGAGCTGCCCCTTGTGATTTTACTGTTGGTGCCAGAACGGCTGGCCAATGGTCGGGGTGCTGGGGCTTGCTGTTTGCCGCTTTTGCATCAGCCCCGCTTTATAGGCTTTTCTTCCCGCGTCAATGGCATCGGCAAAAGCCTCTGCCATCAGCGGCGGATTGTGCGCTTTGGCCACCGCCGTATTTAATAAAATTCCATCAAACCCCATTTCCATAGCTTCGGCAGCTTGCGAGGGTGCACCCAGACCCGCATCGATAATCATGGGTACATCTTTAATGCGCTCGCGCAGGCTGCGCAAGTTGTAGCGATTAAGCAGCCCTTGCCCGGTGCCTATAGGTGCGCCCCAGGGCATAAGTACCTGGCAGCCCACATCCAGCAGGCGTTTGCACAAAATCAAATCGTCGGTGCAATAAGGCAAAACCTTAAAGCCTTTTTTAATTAGAATATCTGAAGCTTCCACCAGGCCGAAGGGGTCTGGTTGCAGGTTGTAATCATCGCCCACCACTTCCAGTTTGATCCAATCGGTGTCAAATATTTCGCGCGACATTTCCGCCAAGGTCACAGCTTCTTTAACAGATTTGCAACCGGCGGTATTGGGCAGCAGGCGGCAGCCGCTCTCCTGAATAAATTGCCAAATGGCATCGCCGTCGCGGTTGGCCGGGTTTTGCCGGCGCAGGCCCAGGGTGACAATTTCGCAGCGGGATTGGGTGATGCTGTCGCGCATTAATTGCGGTGAGGCGTAGAGTGCTGTACCCAGCAAAAAACGGCTGGAAAAACTTTCGCCGTAAAGCGTGAAATCTTTGGCTGGCTTGGTTGGTTCGTAGCAGCTCATTTCAACCTCCTCCCACGGGTTTAACAATATCGACCAAATCGCCAGCCTGGAGAATGCGCTCACCATAGCTGGAGCGGGGTACAAATTCACCGTTAATGGCCACGGCAATTTTACTGTTGGCCAGGTCCCACTGCTCCAGCGCCTGGCTCAGGCGGGTATCTGCGGCAAGCTGTTTGTTTTCGTTGTTTAGGCTGATGCTGATCATGATGCGTTTTGGTTTAGTTGAGCGCTAAAAGGAATTTCTGTGTTTGCTTTTATGTGCGCCAGGATATTTTCCACTACGGCCGGCGCTAATAAATAGCCGTGGCGGAAGAGTCCGTTGGCGATTATCAACCCCTCTTGAACCTCGACTATGGGCAAATTGTCCATCAGCGCCGGGCGCAAGTTGGTGTCCATTTCCAATATGCGTGCTTCGGCAAAGGCAGGTGAAAGTGTGTAAAGCGCGGAGCTGAGTTCCAGCGAAGATTGCAGGCTCATTGGCGATCTGTCTTCACTTTCTATTTGCGTGGCGCCGATTATAAAACGCTGTCTGGGTTTGGGTACTACATAGAGTTGATAGCGCGGGTGCATCAAGCGCACCGGGCGCTGCAGTTGAACTTCGCTGGTTTCTATGTGCAGGGTTTCGCCGCGCACACC
>CBINKF010000322.1:0-4369 GCA_966251115.1 uncultured Cellvibrio sp. | reverse complement strand
CACGGCAAACACCGCAGCGCGGGCGCGCTGGCCCAGGGCCCAGAGCCCGGCGCCGGGGTACACCAGGGCGGAGACAAGTACAGCTTTGGTGGTCGATATCATGGGGATTCCTCCAGCGGAAATGGGCTATTCGGCAACCAGTTGTTCCAGGCGATAAAAAGCGCCCGGCGCCTGCGCAAAGTGATCGACCAGCCAGGGCAGCGCCAGTTCCAACTGCTGCCACAGGGTCCAGGGTGGGTTGATCAGAATCATACCGCTGGCGGTCATACCGGCGGCTTCGCCATCGGGTTTTACTGCCAGCTCACACAACTGAATATTGCCTATGCCGGATTTTTTGAGTGAGTGCTCCAGCTCGTCGATGCGCGCCCGTTCCACCACCGGGTACCAGAGCGCATAGCTGCCAGTGGCAAAGCGTTTGTAGGCCTGCTGCAACTGTTTGACCACTGTGTAGTAATCGCTTTTCACTTCGTAGGAGGGGTCGATCAACACCAGCGCGCGACGGTCGGGCGGCGGCACCAGCCCCTGGAGCCCGGCAAAGCCGTCCTCGTTGATCACCTTCACCCGCTTGTCGCCCGCCAGCAGCTCGCGCAATTGCTGGTAATCGGTCGGGTGCAGCTCGTGGGCAAAATAGCGATCCTGGGGCCGCAGCAGCTGCTGAATTAACTGCGGCGAACCCGGATAGCGCGTCAGCTGGGGGCCGGGATTACAGGCCTTAACCTGGGCGAGGTATTCCGTCATCAGCGGCGGCAGGGGTTCACCCTGGGCCAACTGCCACAGCTTGCCTATGCCCGCCTCAAACTCTCCGGTTTTTTGCGCCATGCTGCTGTGCAGACGGTAGCTGCCAGCGCCTGAGTGGGTATCCACTATGCGCAGCGGCTTGTCCTTGCTGTGCAGGTAGCCCAGGGCGTGCACCAGCACCGCGTGTTTGAGGATATCGGCGTGGTTGCCGGCGTGAAAGGCGTGGCGATAACTGAGCATAGGGAATCTGGCGCGAGCGGAATTTTGGTCGCGCATTATAGTCATAGCCGGGCGCATTTAGCCCCTGTGAACAATTTATATAGATGCTGCGCTTACTTTTAGCCCCGGCGATTACAGGGTAAAGTAAGCATCCCTTACTGCCTTAGGCGATGTTTTGTAAAAGGCCATGGATTTGCTGCGTTTTACCCTCCAATTTGTCCGCCACCTCAGCCTAACTCTCGCGCTTGTAGCTCTGGGCAGCCAGTTGGCGCTGGCGCTGGAGCCGCAGCTAGCAATTAAAGGCGGCAGCAAAAGCCTGCGCGACAATATCCAGCACTATCTGAGTATCCTCGACGAAAGCTGCAAAGCCCCCATCTGGCGCCTGCGCGCGCTTATGGCCAACACCCAAAGTGAAGTGGAAGCGGCCGGCCAGGCGCTGGGCTATTACGACATGGAGTTTGAAACCCACCTTAACCCCGGGGAAAAGTGCTGGAGCCTGGGCATAGACTTAACTCCAGGTGATCCTGTGCGCGTTAGCGACTTGCGTTTAGAGGTGCTGGGTACAGGGGCCGACGACAGTATTTTTAAACCCCTGTTCGCCAAGCCGGGCATCGCCAAGGGCGACAGGCTCAACCACGACAAATACGAAAAACTCAAAGCGCGCTTTGGCGGCCTGGCGGCGGCCCACGGCTACTTTGATGGCAAGTTCGAGCTGGCGCGGGTGGAAGTTAACCGGCGCGAAAAAACGGCGCTTATCACCTTAATTTTTAACACCGGGCCGCGCTATAAAATCGGCGCTATTCGTATCAAGCACGATATCCTCAGCGAGGACTTCCTTGAGCGCTACCTCAATATCCACACCGGCGACGACTATGACGCGGAAAAATTGCTGGATTTAAAAAACGATTTTAATGGCAGTAATTATTTCAGTTCGGCCATAGCCTCACCCAATTTGCAGGAGCTGGACAGCGGCCAGGTGCCCATTGATGTCAACCTGGAAACGCGCAAGCGGCGCGCCTATTCGGTGGGTGCGGGGGTGGAGACAGATACCGGCCCGCGGATTTTGCTCGGCTATGAAGACAGGTATATCACCGACTCTGGCCACAGGCTCAACGCCGATTTAAGTGCGGCGGAAAAAAACACCACCTTCGAGCTGGCCTACACCATCCCCTTGGCAAAACCCGCGCGCGAATTTTTAAAACTCTATACGGGTTACGAGCGCGAACAGGCGGACACCCTGGAGACACGCAAAAATACCCTGGGTACCAGTTACAGCGTGTATCAGGACAACCGCTGGCTGCGCACCTATGCCCTTAACTATGAACGGGAGCGGTCCTACATAGGCGACGCCCCGGGGTTTGATACGCAGCTGTTGATTCCCTCGCTCACCTTTACCCGCACCCAAACCGACGGCAACCCCTACACCCAGTTGGGCTGGTCGGTGATCGCCAAGTTTTCCGGCTCGCCCGAATCGCTCGGTTCCGACTACAGCTTTGTGCAGTTTTATGCGCGCGCCAAATACGTTAAGGGGTTTGAGTTTGGGCGAATTCTGTGGCGCACGGAGTTGGGCTCAACCAAAACCGAGGATTTGGAAAACCTGCCCGCGTCGGTGCGCTTTTTTGCTGGCGGCGATCAGAGCGTGCGCGGTTACAGCTATAAATCCCTGGGGCCAAAATTTGAGGGCGAGGTGACCGGCGGCAGCAATTTACTGGTTAACAGCCTGGAGCTGGACCATCGCCTGGACGACAGCAACTGGGTGATAGCCGCCTTTGTGGACGCCGGTAACGCCAGCAATACCACCAATTTTGACTTTGCCTATGGCACCGGCCTGGGCCTGCGCTGGATTTCGCCCATCGGCCCGGTGCGGGTGGATGTGGCTAAAGCACTGGATGGCGACAAAGGCTGGGCGCTGCACATCAGCATGGGGCCGGATTTGTAATGAGCGACCAGCCCCAAACCCCGCCCCCCGCGCCGCCGCCAACTGGCCAGGTGCGCAAGTCCAGGTCCCGCTTCAGGCATTTGCTGCGCGGCCTGCTGGTGCTGCTTGGCCTGTTGCTGGTGTTCTTTGCCTGCATGAGTGCATTGGTGGAAACTCAAAGCGGCAGTCGCTGGCTGCTGCAACAGGTGGCGCAGCGCCTGCCGGTAAAATTCGGTGAAATTCAGGGCAATCTGATCGACGGCCTGGACCTGGGCTTTATCGATTACCGCGACGATCAACTGCACCTGCATATCGACCAGCCCGCGTTTCGCTGGCGGCTGGGGTCGCTGCTCTATGGCGCGCTCTCCATTCAATCGCTGCAGGCGCAGCAAATTCGCGTGGAATTACCGCCAAGCCAAGCAAAAACTGACACGAGCCCAGCTTTTAACAACTGGCCCAATCTGCGCCTGCCGCTGCGCATTGAGCTGGGCAAGATGCAGCTGCAGCAGATCCAGATACGCCAGGGCGACAGCCTGCTGCAGTGGCAGTCGCTGACTGGCTCCCTCAGCCTGGGCACCTTTCACTTGCGCTACAGCCAGTTGGCGCTCGACCAGGGCGACTATCGCCTGGAGCTTTCGGGCAGCACCGGCCTCAGCTTTCCCTATGACACCAGCGCCCAACTCAAATGGCGGGTCGCGCCGCGCTGGGCCGGAGCCGACAATGGCGCCGCCTTTCCCTACGCGGGCGAGGGGCAGTTAAAGGGTGATTTGCAGCAACTGAACCTGAAGGCGGAAAGTCAGATTCCGCTGCGCTTGCTGGCCCAGGCCAGCACCTCACTGGTGGACAAGCAGCGCACCCTGGTAAGCAAACCTGTGTTTGAACTAACTGCCAAGTGGCAGGGGCAACAGCTGCCCTCGGCCTGGTGGATTCCCGGCCAGACGGCGCCGGTAACGGACCTGGAGCTGAGCGCCAAGGGCAATTGGGAGGCCTATAGCGCGCAGCTGCACGGCCAGCTGCAATTGGCGCCGCCAGCGGCGGGCAACCCTCTGCCGCCTGTATCAGTAAGCGCGCAGCTGGAGGGGGATTATCGCCAACTGCCCAGGCTGAATCTGGAGCTTCAGGTGCCGCAGCCCCAACTTGCTGCCGGTCAGCCTGCAGATCCAATCACATCGGCTGCCGAGCCGGCTGCTGCGCTTCACATCAGATGAACCCCTCGAGCTCCGCGATGATTCGAGGTGCGGTTTTTCCATCCCAACCCTCCGGACAGCGCGCGCCGATCGCGACTCGCCCCGTCGCTCTCGCCGACTTGAACGCTTCGAGAATTTGCTGCGGGGTCAACGGCCAGGGAACCAGCTCGTTTGTCCCGTCGGTGATCGTCACGGGACGCTCGGTGCTCTCGCGGAGCGTACGGCAGGGTACCCCCAACACGGTCGATTCTTCCTGAAGCCCCCCGGAGTCCGTCATCACCACGAGCGCGCCGTCGGTCAGCGCGAG
>CBINKF010000321.1:0-4369 GCA_966251115.1 uncultured Cellvibrio sp. | reverse complement strand
GGTAGAGGTGCCGTGGGAGTTGATGTAGTCGATGCTGCCGTCAACGCTGGCCAATGCCTGCTTCATGCAGCGAATAGCGCCTTCGCCGGAGGGGGCAACCATGTCGTAGCCGTCGGAGGTGGCGCCATAGCCAACCACTTCGGCGTAGATCTTGGCGCCGCGCGCCTTGGCGTGTTCGTACTCTTCCAGTACCAGGCAACCGCCGCCGCCGGCAATCACAAAACCATCGCGCTCGGCGTCATAGGCGCGCGAGGCTTGGCCGGGGGTTTCGTTGTACTTGGTGGACAGGGCGCCCATGGCATCGAAGAGCGCGGTCAGGGTCCAGTGCTCTTCTTCACCGCCGCCGGCGAAGACCACATCTTGCTTGCCCAACTGGATAAGCTCCATGGCGTTGCCGATACAGTGGGCGCTGGTGGCGCAGGCGGAGGAGATGGAGTAGTTGACGCCCTTGATTTTAAAGGGGGTAGCCAAACAGGCGGAGGTGGTGCTGCCCATGGTTTGGGTAACGCGGTAGGGGCCAACGCGCTTGAGGCCCTTTTCGCGCAGTATGTCGGCGGCTTCCACCAGGTTTTTGGAGGAGGCGCCGCCGGAACCCATGATGATGCCGGTGCGTTCATTGGAGACTTGATCTTCGCTCAGGCCGGAATCCGCAATGGCCTGCTCCATTGACAAAAAGGCGTAAGCCGCAGCGTCGCCCATAAAACGCAGCACTTTGCGGTCGATGAGTTCTGCCAGGTTGATTTCAATTGAGCCAGCGACATGGCTGCGGAACCCCATCTCTTTGTAGGCTTCCTGGAATTTGATGCCGGAGCGGCCATGGCGCAGTGCGTCCAAAACGGTGGCGAGATCGTTGCCCAGGCAGGACACAATACCCATACCGGTCACTACAACGCGTTTCATAGGCGAACCTCTTTATTTCTTGATTTGCAGTGCCACAAAGGGCTGGTGCAGTTGGGCGAGTCAGGGCGCGCATTATGCCACAAAGGCTATGACACGCCGGCTAATGACTAAGCCCGTGAATATTTAACTTAGAAACTGTCGGTATTTTGGAAGAGACCGACACGCAGGTCCTGCGCAAAATAAATGTCCTTGCCGTCACAGGACACTCGGCCATCGGCGATGCCCATGATCAGTTTACGCTCAATCACCCGCTTCAAATTGATGTGATAGGTTATTTTTTTGGCGGTGGGCAGGATCTGGCCGGTGAATTTCACCTCGCCACAGCCGAGGGCGCGACCGCGACCGGGGTTGCCTTTCCAACCGAGGAAGAAGCCTACCAGCTGCCACATGGCGTCCAGGCCCAAACAACCGGGCATCACCGGGTCGCCGGGGAAGTGGCAGTCAAAGAACCAGAGGTCTGGGGTGATATCCAGCTCTGCCACAATTTCACCCTTGCCGAATTCGCCGCCGGTTTGGCTGATAAGGCTAATGCGATCGAGCATCAGCATATTGGGAACTGGCAGCTGGGCATTGCCTGGGCCAAAGAGGTTACCTTTACCGCACTCAATTAATTCGTCGCGGGTGTAGGAGCTTTGGGGAACAAAGGTCATGGTGATTTCCACTGGTTATTGAAAGGCCGCACTCAGGGGTAAAAGGGCCTGGCGCGCGCAAAGTGCGCCATTCTAACCTCTGTGGCTCAGTTGTCCAGCTTGGCCAGGGGGAAGCCGCAGTCGCCCGCGCCCCACGGCTGAAGGAATCATTTTAGTGGCTGCGCGCCAGGGCGAACTCTGCCAGCTGCGCCATGGCTTGGGAGAAGGGGTTATCGCCCAGTGCGCGCAGCTGCTCCAGGGCGCTGGCGACTTCGCGCTTGGCGCACGCCAGGGTGTAGTCCATACCGCCGGTAGCCTGGACTATCGCCAATACTTGCGGCAGTTGGCTGGCATCGCCCTCGCGAATGGCTTTAGCCACCAAGGCCGCTTGTTCAGCTGTGCCAGTGCGCATGGCGTGGATCAGCGGCAGCGTGGGTTTGCCTTCGGCAAGGTCATCGCCCACGTTCTTGCCCAGGGTGGCGGCATCGCCGGTGTAGTCCAGGGCATCGTCCACCAGTTGGAAGGCAACTCCCACATGGGCGCCATAGGCGCGCAATGCCGCGCGCTGCGCGGGGCTGGCGCCGCCAATTGCCGCCGCCACTTCGCAGGCCGCGGCAAACAGAATGGCGGTTTTTTTGTAAATCACCTGGAAGTAGTTTTCTTCACTCACTTCCGGATTTTTGGCGTTGACCAGCTGCTGCACTTCACCTTCGGCGATCACATTGGTGGTATCGCTGAGGATCGCCATTACATCCATATTGCCGATATGCACCATCATCTGGAAGGCGCGCGAGTAGAGGAAGTCGCCCACCAGTACGCTGGGGGCATTGCCCCACTGGGCGTTGGCGGTGGGGCGACCGCGTCTCAGGCTGGACATATCCACCACGTCGTCGTGGAGCAGGGTGGCGGTGTGGATAAATTCGATAATTGCCGCCAGCTCCAGATGCGCCTTGGCGTCCGCCTTGGGGTAACCCAGGGCGTTGGCGGTGAGCAGCACCAGCAGCGGGCGCAAGCGCTTGCCGCCCGCTTCTACCAGGTAGTGACCAATGTTTTCCACCAGGCCTACATCGGAGTGCAGTTGGTCGATGATGAGCTGGTTAACGGCAGCGAAGTCGTCTTTTACAACCTGATGAAATGGCAGCATGAGCGTTCTTTTGTGGTTATGGGGTTGTGGTTATGGGTTGATTTCGGGGCGCAATCCTAGCAGCGAAGCCTCGCCAGTCAAGTAAAGCACCGTAAAAGGCCCAAGGTAAGTCGTTAGAGCTGGCTGATTAGCGCCAGGGCGTCAAACCACTCCAGCTTTGGTGGCTGGGGTGTTTCCAGGGCCAGGGCGCAGTGGCAGGCGGGGCCAATTTCCGCTTGCCAGAAGTGCCATTGACTGGTGTCCAGCGCCAGTTCCGGGGCGGGCTGCAGTTCTATCTGGTCGTCCACCAGGGTAAAACAGAGTTTATCCAGGCCGGCGGCAATGCCCGTACCCAGGGCTTTAAAGGTGGCCTCCTTTAAAGTCCACAAGCGATAAAAATTGCGTGTCTGGTCGCTCCCCGTCAAGTTGCTCAGCCAGTGCAGTTCCGTCGGGGCAAAGAAGTGTTCGGCTATGCCCATAAGATCGCGCTGGTCATCAGCCATTTCCAAATCTACTCCGAGATTGGGTGTCTGCCCCAAGGCCAGAAGTGCAAGCGAGCCGCTGTGGCTCAGATTGAAACTCAGCTCGCCCCCCGGCAGTAGGGGTTTACCCTTGTCGCTGCGGGCGAATACCAGAGAGTTGGGCGTCTGTGCCAGGTAAGCGCCAAGCACGGCGCGCACTAGCAGGCGGCTGGCGATAAACTCGGCGCGGCCGCGTTTGAAGCGCTCAGCTCGCTCGCGCTCCTCCCTGCTGAGTATACCCAGTCGCGACTCCAGCCAGGGGGTCGCCAACAGCTGAGTGTCCAACTGCCAGAGGTGGACGCTTTGGGGCGCGAGTTCATAATTTGAGGGAAGAGGGTTTTGCTTCATAAAGGCTGGTGATGAGGTTCTGGCGGTGAGCTTAATGCCCGCCAGTGTAACCGTTTGAGGCCTTGATGTGGCTGTGGCTTGGTGTTGCGCTGCCCCAGTTGCTGCCGAGGCGAAAAATGCGCGACAATCCGCGCCCTTATTCTATTAATGGTTTAACCGTTTTGCTCTGGAGTTTCTATGCAAGTTTCCGCCGATAAAGTTGTCAGCTTTCACTACCGCTTAAGTGAGCAGGGAGGGGAATTGCTGGAGTCCTCTTACGAGGCCGAGCCCACTCTCTACCTGCACGGCCACAATAACCTGCTCTCCGCTTTGGAAGCGGCGATGGACGGCAAGCAAACTGGCGACAAGTTTAGCGTGAGCATCACTCCAGCGCAGGGTTATGGCGAGCGTCAGGAAGGCGCCACCCAGCGCATTCCTATTAAGCACCTGCACAATCACAAAAACCTCAAACTCAAACCGGGTATGAAGGTCGCGGTTAATACCCAGCACGGCCCCTGGGATGCGATAGTGCTTAAGGTGGGCAAGTTCAATGTGGATATAGATGCAAACCACCCATTGGCTGGCAAGAACCTGGATTTTGAATTGGAGATTGTCGAAGTGAGAGACGCTAGTGAAGAAGAGCTGGCGCACGGACATGCTCATGGTGTGGGTGGTCATCACCACGACTAAGATCTGGTTTAACCCAAAAAAACGCCGCTGACCTAAAAAACGCCGTTGGCTCCTAAAAACGCCGTTGGCTTAAGTCGCGGCGTTTTTTTATGGGCGAAACAAAAACTTAATTGCCTAAATTATTATGCAACTCGTAGGTCATCACACTTAAAAAACCAACCAGGCCGAGGTAGAGCACG
>CBINKF010000320.1:0-4377 GCA_966251115.1 uncultured Cellvibrio sp. | reverse complement strand
GTCTCCAGTATTGAACGGCAGGACCCACCCAATACCGACATATTTCAAAAAGGACAGGCGTTTTCCGATGCGGATATGGCCTACAGCCTGCGCGCGGGGCGAATTTTTAGCGACTGGTTTACCTTGGAATTGGCCTACAGTGATTTTGGTAAAGGCGAGGATGCCTACCGCTTTCGCCCGGAAATTGACTTTATTGTGCAGCCCAATGATCGCGAAGCTTTGCAAGCTCAATCGCTAAGCCTGGCGGGCAGGTTTAGTTACCAGCTTGGCGATGAGTTCAGTCTGTTTGCAAAATTGGGTATTAGCCAGCAGCACTACAAGTCGCACTATTTTGGTGGTATGACTGGTAACAGTCCCAGTGTTAGCGATACCGCCAATGGCTGGGTAGTAGGTTTAGGTGGGCGATACCTTCTTACCGACAGTTTGGCGCTACGCGCGGAAATAAATCGCGACCAAAGCTCGCCCCTGGTACTGGAAACTGCAAGCCTGGGTTTGGATTTTTCTTTTTAATCCATTTATTTTTAGCAAGCCCCGCCGAACCTGTGTTCGGTGAGGCTTTAGGGGGCTAAGAGAATAAAGCTGAGGCGCGTGGAATCAAACAAACTTTTGCAGCAAGGTTAAAATCACGCCGCCAAATTGTTGTGAGTTAGCCACTATCTGGTTTATCTGGGTGTTGCGGTCGGCGGAGGATTTTACGATTTTCATCAGGTTTGCCAGGGTCTGCACATCCGCCGGGTTGGGGAATAGCTCTTTAATCTCGGCGTCGGTCATGCGCGTAATGGACGATATTTGCGAGGCCAGCTTGTCATCGGTTTGGGTGCTGGCGCTGGCAATAGCGGTGTTTACATCGCTGTCAAACTGGTCCCAATTAATTGGCATGGTTGGTCTCCGTGTTATTTAATGATTTTTTAATGGTTTCAACTTTGGCAAGGAAGTCTTGCGCGCGCGTGACTTTATCCTGCAGGCTGGTGGATTGGCTTACCAGTTTGCTCACCGCCGTATCAGTTTGGTCAATCAGCTGCGCGACTTGGGAATCGTTCACGCCCAGCGCCTGCAGGTAGCGATTGCGGTTTTCTGCTACCTGGGCGGCAGAGGTTAAGTAGCTGGTGATGCTGTTATTCAGCGCCAGGGCCTGGTCGTAATCGGCGCGAATTTTTTGTTCGATACTGCTTTCCAAATCATCCAGGGGTTTAATCAGTTCCTGGCGTTTCTGGTCAATGGCCTCCTGCAGTTTGGGGCCGGTTTTCATTAAAAACATCAGTCGCTGTTGTGAGTCGTTTTCACTGACGATGGTATTCCAGGCGCTGGCGATGGCCGGGTTGGCGAAGAACTGGTTGGCGAATTCCGGCAGCCATTCGTTTTGAATAAATTGATCCACCTGTGCGCGCTTTTGGTCAAAAAAGCGATTGAGCAGGGTGATATGGGAGGTTTCAATAGCGCCGATACGCTGCCCTAGCTGGGTGGATAATTCGGGTGCTTCCGGGGGGATGGAGACACAGCCGCCGAGGCTAAAGGCGAGCGTCAGGGCTGCCAGGGTAAAACGTTTTGACATGAGGGTTTCCTTTGTCGAACTTATGATGATTTTGCGCGAATAAAAGTGGAAACTAAAAGCCTTTTATAAACTCCTTTAGTCCGCTTACATGGCGGCGGCTGACAACTGGCTTGTGCTCGCAGCCAGCCAAGCGCACCTGATACTGGCCTTGGGAGTTGCGCTCTATAGCCTCAATATGTTTTACCGAGACTAGCGCATTGCGGTGAATTCGCAAAAAACGATTGCCAAACTCCTCCTCTAATTCCTTCAGGGTTTCGTCCAGCAGGTTTTCGCCGCCTAAATGGTAGACGGTAACGTATTTGTGGTCGGCGATAAAATAGCGAATATCCTCAATGGGAATTAACTCCACACCGCGCCGGGTTTTGGCGCTGATGTGGCTGCGCTCAGTGGATTTGGGGGCCGCCATTTTTTGCTCGGCGGCCTGGCGCTGGATTTTATTAATGCGCGATGCCTTGTCGAGCACTTGCAGCAGCTGTTCGGCTTTGACTGGTTTGAGCAAATAGCCGACGGCGTTGGTGCCAAAGGCTTCGAGTGCATACTGGTCAAAGGCGGTGCAAAAAATAATTGCCGGTGGGTCTTCCAGTTGGCTGATGTCCTGCGCCAGGCTCAGGCCATCTTTGCCGGGCATGCGAATATCCAGCAGCACTACATCCGGGTCCTGTTGCAATATTAATTGCATGGCTTGATCGGCATCTGCCGCTTCGCCCACAACCTGAAAGCCGTCAATTTTTTCCACCATGCGCGCCAGACGCTGGCGGGCGAGAATTTCATCATCGACGATTAATACATCCATAGCGACACCTTAAATTGATTCGTTGGCTCAGGTGGTGATGGGACAAAAAATATAGGTGGTAAACACCCCGTTCTCGGCGCTGCTGGACAGGCGCGCGACACTGCCAAAATGCGCCTGCAGGCGGCGGCGAATATTCTCCAGCGCCATGCTGTTGTGGCGCGCCTTGCCCTCGCCGCCATTTTTGCGCACCAGCGGGTAGGGGTTGCTAATCACTATGCTCAGGGTGTTGTCCTTTTGGCTGACTCTGATGCGTATAGTCCCGCCCTGAGGCAGGGGTTCTATGCCGTGAAAGATGGCATTTTCCATTAAGGGTTGCAGCATCAGGCTGGGGATTTTGGCGCGCGGGTCGTAGTGGGCGATATGCCAGTCCACCTGCAGGCGCCGATCCAGGCGCAGCTGTTCTATATCCAGATACTGGCGGCAGAGCATCAGCTCGCGCTCCAGCGGAATCAGGCTGGGCTCGGCCAGGCTGGCGCGAAACAGGTCGGACAGGTCTTCCACCACCCGCTCGGCCGTTTCGGGCGCGCTGGCAATAAGGCTGGCAATGGAGTTCATGCTGTTAAATAAAAAGTGCGGGCGAATGCGCGATTGCAGCGCCTGGATGCGCGCCTGGGTTTCGGCGTCGCGCTGGTTTTGCAGTTGCTGATGTAGATAAAGGTAGCGCAGCCAGATGCCGGCAATTAGGGCGCTGAGGGTAAAATTGTTAATCAACTGCCAGATGTTGGGGTGAAACGACTGGTCGGGCAGCGCCATAAGCCCGCTGGCGATATACAGTGCCCACTGCCCCAGCAGGCAGGTAAGCAGGCTCAGTCCCAGCACCAGGGCATAGCTGGTAAGGCCGGCGCGGGTTTGGTTTTGTCGGCTCAACCAGTGCTTGAGCCGGCACAGGCACAGGGTGCTGAGGATCACCACCCACTGGATTTGCACCGAGATAAGCGCCAGCCTGTCCCAGTTGAATTCTTCCAGGCCGTAGTCGGCCAGGGTGAGCAACAGCGCCACTACCTCGGCCACCAGAACCAGCAGAAAAACCGACTGGCTGCTGCATAGGTCGGGAAAAAAGGGCGCGCGGCTGGGTGATTGGGCGGTTTTTTTATTGTTCACGGTGTTTGGTTCAATCCCATCTTTATTGGTGGACTCGGGCTTTATTGGGCGACTCGGGTATAATGCGCCCCTCGCGCGGGTGGGGTGGAAACCTTAAGCGTCATCTTAGCCTAATTGCCCTGCGCGCCAATTTCTAATTATCCAAGTTTGTGGACACATGCTCATGAGCCAGAACGATCAGCCCATCAAGCCCTGGGGCGGCCGCTTTTCCGAACCTACCGATGCCTTTGTGGAGCGTTTTACCGCCTCTATCGGTTTTGACTATCGCCTCTATCACCATGATATTAACGGCTCCATTGCCCACGCCACCATGCTCGCCAAGGTGGGTGTGCTCACTGACGCTGAGCGCGACCAGATTATCAGTGGCCTGGAAGAGATACGCGCAGAGATAGTCGCGGGCAAATTCACCTGGTCAGTGAGCCTGGAAGATGTGCACATGAACATCGAAGCCCTGCTCACCCAGCGCATTGGCATCACCGGTAAAAAGCTGCATACCGGCCGCTCGCGCAACGATCAAGTGGCAACCGATATTCGTCTCTATATGCGCGACGAAATCGATGCGATCGCCAAAGAGCTGACCCGCCTGCAGCAGGGTATGTTGCAGCTGGCCGAGGCCAATACCGATACCATCATGCCCGGCTTTACCCATTTGCAAACCGCGCAGCCAGTGACTTTTGGTCACCATATTCTGGCCTGGTTTGAAATGCTGCAGCGCGACTATTCGCGTTTAATGGATTGCCGCAAGCGCATGAACTACCTGCCATTGGGTGCTGCGGCCCTGGCCGGTACTACCTATCCCATCGACCGCGCCTACACCGCGGCCTTGGATCGCACCGGTAAGATTCTTCTCGCCGGAATGACCAGCGACGGTCACCGCTCCGACTTCGCCGTCGTTCGTTTGACCACGCAAGGAAAACTCGATCGCTATTTC
>CBINKF010000319.1:0-4379 GCA_966251115.1 uncultured Cellvibrio sp. | reverse complement strand
ATTGCGATATACATTAACGGAACCTGTAGTGGCGTCAGTTAAGGTGATAGCAATTTGGTAAATGGCAAACTTGTCCATGTCGGAAATGCCGAAGCTATTGGCACTGGTGCCATTGTTCGCCGATTCAAGTTGCACACCCTTGTTGCTGCCGTCGTTGCGCAGGATAGTTTTGACACGGCTACCGGCTACGCCGGAATCAGCCATAGCAACTTCCAACTCCAACATGCGCAGGCTGTCCGTGTTGCCGCTAATACCAGCAATCAAGGTTAGGGTTTTGGGATAAGTGGCATCTGCATTAACTATATTAAGAAAGTTTGCGCCACTGGTGTTGGCTGTTGCACTACTGGTGTCCAGGGTGACAGTGCCATCAATTAGCGCCGTAAAATAATCGCCGGTACCCGATTGGGTGAACTCGCTGGTGGTGCTATCGGCAAGTGTTATTGAGCCGCTGGTGGCTGGATGGAAATTGCCGTTGTAGCTATTCCAAGCCAAGTTGCTGGTGGAAGAAGAGCTGGCTTCAGTCGATGACGATTCGGACGAGGTCAGGCTTGAAGCTTCGCTGGAAACTGAGGCGCTGCTGTCGATGGATGACTCACTGCTGGCCGCCGAAGAAACACTGCTGGCAACGGAGGATTCCACATTGGAAACGCTCGACTCGGCAGAGGAGCTCAGGCTGCTAACCGAGCTGCTGGAATTGCTGGTGGATGAACTGCCACCACCGCAAGCGGCCAAGCTGAGTGCCAGGCTGACAGTTAAAAAAGGGATGAATTTCATTGGTTACTATTCTCGGGTTATTTTATTACTTAGATAACCGCAACCAATGCCGATGTGTTTCGTCGTGGATTATATTTATCAGTCGCTCGTCCCTGGCGATTTTCCGTTTACGTTAAATTAACGGAATGTTTCGGCGATTGTTTATCGCTTTTAATTATGAATCAAGCGCCAAACTAAAATATTCTAAAAAACTCCAGGCTCGACCCGCGATTGTTACCTTAATGCCCAGATTGGCGAAACAAAAAAGCCTGGCCGGATTACGCCGACCAGGATTTTATAGTTGGCTTTAAATTACTGAGTCAGTTGTATGTCTTCGTAAGTGAAGACTTGATCACCCGAACCATTAGGTGCAGCAAAGAATCCCACTTTCACGGTATCGGGCAAGCCGGTGAAAGTGTTGTTGCCTAAACCTGTGTAGTTGGCACCGCCATCGGTAGATACCCAAGCGGTGTAACTCTGACCAGCGCGAACCAGTTTCAAGTAAAGGCTGTCGCCTGGCGTCACTGCAGTGTTTCCAGCTTTATTCCAGCTGCCACCAGCGGTGAGGATATGGCCATAGGTAGCCACGAGGTTTACCGTGGTGTCGGCAGTAATATCGTTAATGCTGACATTGGCCAGTTGTGAACTGGTTGCACTGGCGGTATCGCACACACACAACATCAATCCGGTTGGGAATTGATAGGTACTGCTTTCACGCAGGGTGCCCACAGCTTTCACCTTGGCAGTCAAGGTAAAGTCGCCAGTCACGTTTTTAGTTACTGTGTACATGGAGGTTTTAGTGGATTCAAATTTTCCGCCATTAGCGGTAAATGTAATCGCGCTATCACTGGCACTGTCCAGGCTACCGCTAATGCCGGTGGTAGTACCGCCCAACTGAGTTGCGGCACCTACCCAGGTTGCCGCTGCACTGCTGGCCAAGCTGCTAGAGTCGCTGGAGTCGCTGGAGCCACCAGCAGCAGAGCTAGTGGACGCACTGGAGCTGCTGTCACTGGCGGTACTGCTCACTGCCGAAGAATCGGACGATGCCACTGAGCTGCTGGCATCCGATGAGCTTGAACTGCCAACACTTGAAGCAGCGGAAGATGAGCTGCCAACAGGTGAAATACAATCGCTGGTATCAGACGGCATTGGGTCCCAACCTGCACCACCACCAAAGGCGGCAAAAATTTGTGCGCGCGAGCAATAGCTGTTTTGCACTTCGCCCAAATTCATTTGATAGCCAAACTGACGTGAACCCATATCCAAAGCATTGCCGCTCAAATCCATGCTGTTGTATTCGCGCCAGCCAGTTGTAGCCGTGCCAGTTGCTGGATTGGAAACGGGCTGGTTGTTAATACCACCACCGGCCCAGCCAATGGCATTAATGTGCGAGCCCATTTTGGTATTTACAAACACCACGTTATCCCAGGTGGTAGTACCGCCGGGGCTGCGCGCCAAGTAGAAGCTGCCATCAATGGGCAGTTCACTGGTTGGGCCTGCGCCGCCAGTCAAGCTGGAATTGAGGAACACAAAACCTTTGTCGTTTTGGTTTTCTACACGGGCCTGCAATACATAGCCGCCGTTGGCATTGCCGCTGGAGCGACCGAGCGAGCGAATTTCACTTTGCTCAAACAGCGAGGCTTTGGAGTAACCCCAAATAAAATCCACATTACCTGCAACCAGCGAGTTGTAGAACCAGGTCCAACCTTTTAACAGCAGTGTGTCTTGCTCCGAAATAAAGTTGGCATTGGTAGCAACTAAACGGCCATCGGTGCTATTGAAGTAAATGGTTTCTGCCTGACCGCCAGCGCCAATCAAGGTGGTATTTTTCAGCGTCAGATTATCCAGGGTGAGCATATCGCCACCTTCCACCAAAAATACCGCACGACCTGTTGAACCTGAATTGAGCAGTTCGTTGTTGGGGTACTGAATTACAGTGCCTTCACGGCTTTCACCTTGAATGGTCAGGTTACTGGTATTGCGCAGATAAAGAGGCTCTTCATAAACACCATCTTTCACTGTGATTGTGGCATTGGCAGTAGCGTTCTTCATTACAAAGTTAAGCGCGCCCTGCACACTGCGGAAGTCCGCCGTGGTGCCATTATCATCAACTACCAGTGACGTTTTTGCCGAATCCGGACCAGCGGCACGGGTAGTAAAACTCCAGCCGGAATTTTTACCTATACCGGCAAACGCCTGGCCAGCCAGGTTAGCTCCGGTAAATACGCTATCGCTAACAGCCACGTAATAACTGGTACCAGCTTCCAGTTTGTTTGCGTGCAATGAAATGCTGGCAGTGTTACCGCTGATACGTACTGGACGAGTTTTGATGGTGCGCAAGGTGCCGAAACCAATGGAATCAGATTCATCGTTTAGAGCAATTTTGTCGACCATAGTATCGTCGCTGGTTTTGAAAACGCGGATAGAACCGGCGGTGCCCAGAGTAGGCGCTGAATTGAAAGTCAGTTTTAACGTCAGGTCTTCGTAGGCATCGGTTTCGCCAGCCGCCGGCACCAATTGATTGGTGAAGGTGTAGGTCGCTGTTGGCATAACAAATTGCGGCGCAATAGTCGCATCTACAGTTCGCACCAGGCCTGAGCTGCTGGTAAAGGTGATAGTTGCAACGCCTTCGCCAACAGGCGTCAGGCTCACATCTGTGCCGGAGACACTTACAGCTACAGCTGCAGTATTGCTGGAGACAGCAGTGAAAGTATCTGTATCGCCGGAATCTGTTTTCGCGGCAACGCTAATCACTTTAGCGGCATCGCCCACTTCCGCCGCGTAGCTGGTTGCGCTGGGCGAAATTAACAGAGAGGCAGGCTTGTCGTTGGCGTTGCCGACTTTGATATCATCGATTTCAAAGGATTTATTGGAAGTCCACAAACCAATTAAACCTGTAGTTGTGAAGCTACTGTCGGTAATGCTACCCAGGTTTTCACCATCCAGATAAACGGTTAATTGATCACCTAAAAGTTCCAGGCGCAGGCTGTACCAAACACCATCGAGCATTCCCAAGGTGCCCTGACTTATTGGTTTTTTAACTTGTTTGGGGCGCGACAGGGACCCTGCAGCCATCTTGGCAATTTCTACCTGGGTGCTGGTAGTCGCGTTTTGCACGTTTAGTGCACCGGCATACCAGTTATTGCCGTCTTGGTAACGGGCCAAAATATAAAGCTGTTTGTTGCCAGTAGTACCATTCGCGCGCGGGCGAATTTTAGCTTCGACGTAATAGTCTGCAGAAGTTACACCGGCAAACGAGGTGGGTTTTACTAAAGCGAGAACACCCCCTTTGCTGGCTGCTGTGTATTGCAATACATAATTGCCATTATCATCTTCCACCTTAAATGTACCATCAGGTACCAAAGTGTTTTCAGTGGTTGGCAATAAATCCCAGTTATCCGCTGTGCCATTGGCAAAATCATCGCAAAAATACAACCCTGTGCCCGGACAAACACCGGCACTGACAGAGGACGCTTCACTGGAGCTTGAATCACTGGAGTTTGATTCGCTCGAACTAGATTGGCTTGAACTGGAGTCGCTTGACGATGCATCACTTTGTGAGGAATCACTGGAGGATTGCGCCTCGCTGGATACAACCGCCGAACTGCTGGACACTGCCACACTGG
>CBINKF010000318.1:0-4396 GCA_966251115.1 uncultured Cellvibrio sp. | reverse complement strand
AAACGACTATTGGATTGATGTACGCACCACCGAGGAATTCAACAGCGGCCACGTGAAGGATGCCGCCCATATCGCCTACGAGGACATCGCCCAGCGCATTGGCGAAGTGACCAGCGACAAAGAGGCAACCATTCACCTTTACTGCCGCACCGGTCGCCGCTCGGGTATTGCCCAGGAAACCCTGCAAGCCCTGGGGTTTAAGCATGCCATTAACGAAGGTGGCTATGAGGATGTCGCCAAGCGCCTTAGCAAACAATGAGTGAGAAGCCTTTAATCCGCGTGACCGAGCCGCGCCTGGGCAGCATTACCCATCGCGGCTTTCACCTCTTTCGCCTCACCCTTTTGGGGAGTTTCGCCTACTGGCTGATAAGCGATTCCGCCAGTGTCTCGAGTTTGACACGCGGACTGGTCACAAGCGGTTTGCTGGTTTGCCTCTGGGCCAGTTGGTTTTACGCCAGACGCTGGGCGGATATAGCCCTGGTGCTGGAGCTAACCCAGGACTCACTGGGCTTTTCGCTAATGCCCAAGCAAGTGTTTAAACGCATCCCCCTGACGGAGATCACCCAGGTCAACTATCACCTGCATCTGCTGGTGCTGGAGTGCCGCGATGGCCAGTCGGTGCAGATGCACTTCCCGCTCAAACACCGTCACTATTTGGCGCGCCTGCGCCAGGCACTGGCGAAGCGCCTGCCAGAAGTGCCGCAAAACGCCATCTAGCGTTATTGCATCAACCTAAGTCGTTATTGCATCAACCTAAGTCACTGAGTTACCTCGGTGATTTAGGCACAGTAAAGCGCAATTGCTCAAAATTTAAGCTGTCCAGATGCACGCTTTTCTGGGAGAATAGCCGCCCTCGTTTTCAAGCAGTGCAATTCCACCATGTCCAGCAATACCTCATTGATCCAGGCTACATCTGACAAAAATCGCGCCCATCACCTGTTTGAGTACCCCCGCTACTGGGCCGAGTGCTTTGGTGCCGCGCCCTTCCTGCCCATGAGCAAGGCGGAGATGGATCAGCTCGGCTGGGACAGCTGCGACATCATTATTGTCTGCGGCGACGCCTATGTGGATCACCCCAGTTTTGGTATGGCGGTGATCGGTCGCTACCTGGAGTCGCAAGGCTTCCGCGTGGGTATCATCGCCCAGCCCGATTGGAAAAGTGCCGAGCCCTTTAAGGCCCTGGGCAAACCCAATCTGTTTTTTGGCGTGAGCGCGGGCAACATGGACTCCATGATCAACCGCTACACCGCCGACCTGCGCATGCGCTCCGACGACGCCTACACCCCCGGCGGCGAAGGCGGCAAGCGCCCCGACCGCGCGGTGACTGTGTACAGCCAGCGCTGTAAAGAAGCCTATAAAGACGTGCCTATTGTCATCGGCGGCATCGAAGCCAGCTTGCGCCGCATCGCCCAGTACGACTACTGGAGCAACGAGGTGCGCCGCTCGGTGCTGATCGACTCCACCGCCGACATTCTGCTGTATGGCAACGCCGAGCGCGCTATTGCCGAAGTGGCTCACGCCCTGGCCGCGGGTAAAAGTATTGAAGAGCTGAGCGATATTCGCGGCACGGCGGTTATCCGCAAGGCGCCGCCTGCCGGCTGGACCGAAATCGACTCCACCCGCATCGACTGGCCGAGTCATATCGACAAGCTGCCCAACCCCTATGAATATCAGCACAACAGCAACACCCACATAGATGTCGCCGATGCCAACAACTCGCAAGTGGGCATGCGCCAGCTGGAGCCGGAGAAGATGGCGGCGCAGATCGCCATGCTCGACCCCAATAACACTCTCGCTCCTAACAAAGAGCTAAGCGGCCCGCAAACCCAGGGCTGCCCGATTCAGGGTGAGGAGTCCGCCAAGGCCCTTGACCCGGATGCTGAGCAGGCGGTGCGCATTATCCCCATGCCGCTGCAAAACCGCAGCGATCTGGCCGATGATGATCAGGTGTATATCCGCCTGCCCGCCTTTGAAAAGGTGCGCAACGATTCGGTGCTCTACGCCCACGCCTCGCGCGTGCTGCACCAGGAGGCCAACCCCTACAACGCGCGCCCGCTGATCCAGCGCCACGGCAACCGCGAAGTCTGGATTAACCCGCCACCGATTCCGCTGGAAACCGATGAGCTGGATAGCGTATTTGATTTGCCTTATCAACGCGTGCCCCACCCGGTTTACGGCGATCAGAAGATTCCCGCATTTGACATGATCAAGACCTCAGTCAACATCATGCGTGGCTGCTTTGGCGGCTGTACCTTCTGCTCCATCACCGAACACGAAGGCCGTATTATTCAAAGCCGCTCGCAGGAGTCCATCCTGCGCGAGATCGAAAATATTCGCGATAAGGTGCCGGGTTTTACCGGCCATATCTCCGACCTGGGCGGCCCCACCGCCAATATGTACCGCCTAACCTGTAAGGACATGCCGACCCTGAGCAAGTGTCGCCGCCTGTCCTGCGTCTACCCGACCATTTGTAAAAACCTGACCACCAGCCACAAGCACACCACCGAGCTATATCGCAAAGCTCGCGCCATCAAAGGCGTACACACTATCTCCATCGCCTCCGGCTTGCGCTACGACCTGGCTGTGCAGGACCCGGAATACGTAAAAGAACTGGTAACCCACCACGTGGGCGGCTATTTGAAAATTGCCCCCGAGCACACCGAAGACGGCGTGCTGGCGCAGATGATGAAGCCGAAGATGTCGAGCTACTACGACTTCAAAAAGATGTTTGACAAGTTCTCCAAAGAGGCAGGCAAAAAGCAGTATTTGATCCCCTACTTTATCGCCGCCCACCCGGGCACCCGCGATGAGGACATGGTCAATATGGCGCTCTGGCTGAAAAAGAACGACTTCCAAGTGGACCAGGTGCAAACCTTCTATCCATCGCCCATGTCGCTGGCCACCGCCATGTACTTCTCCGAGCGCAACCCGCTCAAAAAGCTCAGCTATAAGGCGGGCAAACTGCCGATTCCGCGCGGTATCGACCAGCGCCGCTTGCAAAAAGCCCTGCTCCGCTACCACGACCCATCAGGCTGGCCAATGATTCGCCAGGCACTAAAGGATATGCGCAAGAGCCATTTGATTGGCAGCAGCGCCTCGGCGCTGATTCCGGAGAAAGACCCAGTGCCGACGCGCGCCAACTCCTGGGGTACAAAAACTTCTGGCGGGCGCAACCAATCCGCAGCGGCGCGCAATCAGCCGGGTAAAAGGCCAGCGGGCAGCTCAGCCGCCAAACCAATTAACAAGGCCTTCGGCGATAAGTTCGAAAGCGCGAAAAAGCACAATGCGCAATTGACTGCGAGCAATACCGCGGGCAAACCTGGTTTTAAATCTGGCCCTAAACCTGCGGGCAAACCCGGCGGATTTACTGGCGCTAAAGGCCCAGGTAAAGGCCCCAATAAAGCGCCAAAGCGCTGAACGGATTAAGTAAATAAACGCACAAAAAAAACGCCCTGAGGTTATTCGCCCGGGGCGTTTTTTTATTTGCAGCCAAGGTTTTTTAGCAGCAAGTTCTCACAGGGTTTTTATATATTCAAGCAATTGCCAGCGCTCCGCCTCCGACAGCTGAGTGCCATATGCGTGACCGGCATTGGAATTACCCGGTTGGCTGGTGTCGAATTCACTGGTGTTTTCAGTCGCATCGGTTAAATACCCCAGTTTAATCACGTCCATTTGGATATTCCCCACATTAAAAATTTGGGGGCGCTGCGCAACGGGTAATAGCAAATCGTACACCGTGGGTACTGATCCATTGTGTAAATAGGGGGCCGAAGCCCAGATGCCGTTAATTGGACGCGCCTTGTAATTCATATATTCCGTTTGCGCCGGCGCTGCATCGTTGCCGTGGAATTCCCGCACCATGGTTTTAAAGGTGGTCCAGGGTTGATCCAGCAATGCGCCTACGGAAACATGCATTACCAAATCCATTGGCGAGGTTTGGGCCGCAATTTTACTGCCGGCCAATACCATGGTTTTACTGCCTTCCAGAATGCCCGAATTGACGCGGCGATGATTAAAATTCTCCACCATTAAAGGATCAGTACCAATTTCGCTGGCTGGCGTTAACACCGCCTTGAGACGACGCTGTTTATCGGCGCTATCAACCCGTTGGTGGCACTGTTGACACTCGCGCACATAAATTTTTTGGCCAGCCGCGGCTTTTTGGCTATCTATAGCACCGGCCAAATCTGCGGGCCATTGCGGCGCAATCAATTTATAAAATTGATTTTGCACATAGCCGAGGTTGTTAATACGAATGCGCGATGCGTAAGTTTTTTCACCCGGCTTGACCGTTACGCTGCCATAGACGGCCATAGCGGTGATGGTATTTTGAAACAGAGGTCCAGGCTCTTTATTGGGTGCAGACGCATTCCACTGCACCAAATCCAAATGGGAG
>CBINKF010000317.1:0-4413 GCA_966251115.1 uncultured Cellvibrio sp. | reverse complement strand
GAAGCGCGCGTGGCCGAGTTGCGCGCTAACAAGCAAACCGCGCTAGACACAGTGCCCGAGCAAAACCCGCCGCTGGAATCACCCTGCGGTTTATAAGCTGGTTAATTAAAATTTTGTAGCAGTAAAAAGGCGAGCCGAAAGACTTAATGCCAGTCAGTTAAGACTTTAAATCTCCCCCGGCCCCTCTTTATCAAAGAGGGGAGTTAAGCTCCTCCCTTTGAAAAGGGAGGTTGGGTGGGATTTAAAACAGCTTAATTGACAGGCATTAAGCTGAAAGACTCGCCTTTTTACTATTCGCTCGTTAACGCTAAGTGAGCTGTTCTTCTGGTGTGTCATACCAAATCCCATATTTATCGCCCTGCCAGGTAAGCAAATGGAACATATAAGCCGTGAGCAGCATAATTAGGCCAGCGTTTAAGGCTTTGGCGTCGAGCAGACCATAGAGGCAAAAACCAAAGCCGCAGATATGGCAAAAAATTAGTCCGCGCAGGGTAGATTTTCGCCTTGGTTTAAAGCTTAAGTAATTTAAAAAGAACCACCACTTCAACCATACCGGCGTGTTGCGCCACAAATCAGAATTTTTATCCATCGCGATTCGCTCCTGGGTTAGGGTTTGAATATCCACTTCAAGCACAGCAGCGAGGCATTTCAACGTTTCCACACTGGCATTCTGCCCACTCTCTATCCGTTGAATGGTCCGAACGTTTAATCCGGACATCTGGGCCAATTGCTCCTGCGAAAGATGGCGACTAATGCGCAGTTGTTTCAATATCATAAAAACACTCCAGCCTCTGTGAACCCCTAAGATGGGGGAATACTACCCATGTCGGTCACGAATATGCCCCGACAAACGCCCGACACCTATCCCAAAATGGCAAATTCGGCATTGAATCCGCCGTGTTGCTGAAAAAACAAACAGCCAATGCCAGGCATCTCGCTTTCACCGCGATTTCTTGTCAAGGCTGCACCATTCACCGAAGCCAGAGCACCATTCACCGAAGCTTGGCCCCGTGATTTTTCCCGGGGGGATATTCTGGCTCCAGGTGATATTGCCAGATTTGTTCACCTACTTATTGCAACCCATTTTTTGTTATTGCAACCCATCTTTTGTTATTGCAACCCACCTTTTGCTACTCACTTTTATGGAGCCCGCCAATGAACGCAAATACTTTGGACCGCGATCAACTTAAAGCCAATCTGTCAGATTCGCAGGTATGGCTGCGCCTGGTGTATATGGCACTGTTTGTGATTATGCTCAATATCGCCGGCGTGCTTATGTGGGGAATCTGCCTGGTGCAGTTTGTTTTTGTTGCCGCCACAGGAGCGACTAATTCAAAACTGCTAAGCTTGGGAGCCAGCCTGGGGCGCTATATTCACCAGGTATTGGATTTCCTCAGCTTTAATAGCGAGCAGCGCCCGTTTCCTTTTGCGGACTGGCCGTTTGCCAATCAGGAAAAAGCCGATGAAGACGTTACGCGTCAGACCGCTCACCCTGATGCTGGCCAGGAGCCAAGTGGGCAAACCCAAAGCAGTACCAGCGAGGTTATAGCGCTGGGCCGCGATACCACCGATAAAACCAATCCGCCCACCCATGAATAATGCGGCGCTGAGGAGTAGATGATGAGCAATCACAACGGACAAATTAAGCCCAGGTACTTGCTGGGGGCGGCGCTGATACTCCTGGCCATTGCCATGTTTTTAAACAATATCGGCTTTGGTTTTATCGGCGCGATATTTGGGCTCTGGCCATTGGCGTTGATTGTGGTGGGCTTGATGCTGCTGTTTGCTAAGGATTCGGCCACCCGAGCCCATGGCATAGCGCCTTATTTTTTAATCGGCATAGGCACCTTGTTTTTGCTGGTTAAACTGCACCTGGTCAATTTCAGCATAGGCGCAATTATAGTGCCGCTGGTGCTGCTCTTTCTCGGGTTAAAAGTGTTGCGCCCGGGCAATGGTCGCGGTCGCCACGCTTTTAATTGCTTTCAGGATCAGCAGCGCAATCAATCCCAGGCGGACCGGAATCAATCCGGGCAATTCCAATCGGAAACGCGCCGTGATAATTCCCACGCATCAGAAAACTCATCAAAGCGCGGGGCAGGTAATAACCAAACCCCGGATACCAGTGGCGAGAAAATAGATATTTTTTGTTTGCTCTCGGGGGCAGATTACAGCACCCACTCACTCAATTTAACCGGCGGCAATGTGGTGACTATTTTAGGCGGTGCCGATATAGATATCCGCGATGCTGACACCCAGGCCGAGCAGTTTGTGCTGGATGTAACTGCCATTATGGGCGGGGTGAATTTAAAAGTACCGGTGCACTGGCAAGTTACCATTAATGTGGTGCCTTTTATGGGGGGAATCGCCAATAAAACCACCTGTCTGGCCGAGCGCATGAACCTGCCCAAAAAGCAGCTGCTAATTACCGGCACAGTCGTCATGGGCGGCATAGATGTGCGCAATTAACTGTTTACAAACAGGTGGGGCAAAGAGCGTTTAAGTTATGCATCCATTAATGAGTTCCTATCGGAATCTACTGGCCACAGGCGCGCTCTGGTTATTGTTGTCGGCGCTGCTGGTGAGTTTGCTGGCCAGTGTGAATGGGGCCAATTGGGTGGATGCCTTCGCGCTTTATATGCCCTGGTACGGATTATTTTTATTTTTGTGTCTGTCCAACTATTACATCTGCACCTGGCTACCCTTAAGCGGCACACCGCTTATGCGCTTGCTCTCGGTGCAACTGCTTGCCCTCACCACCGTTGTACTCTTGTGGGTTTTGCTGGGCAGCTGGTGGGCGGACTTGGCAAAGGAGCTGGGAATGGAAACCGCAACAGATTATTTTCGCCAGGCGCGAAGTATTAATTTACTGATAGGCGCCACCCTGTACCTGATGTGGGTGCTGGCGCACTACGCGTTTATACAAGCGGCAGCGGCAGAGCAGGAGCACAGCCAGCAGCTGGAGAAAAAATTACTCATCAGCCAGGTGGAGTTGCAAATGGTTAAAGCCAGCGTGCATCCCCACTTTATGTACAACTGCTTAAATATGCTTGCCAACTTAGCCCTGGTGCAACCGGAAAAAGTGCACGACATCTGCGTGCAAATGTCCGACTTTTTGCGCTACAGCGTTAACTACGGCAACAAAGCCCGGGTGACCCTGGGGGAAGAGTTGGACCACATCAGCAACTATCTGCGCATCGAAAGCGAGCGCTTTGGCGAGCGCTTGCGCACGCAATTGCATGTGGACCAACAATTGCGGGCGCTGCAAGTGATCCCGCTGATGCTGTTCCCCCTGGCGGAAAACAGCATCAAGCACGGCATAGCTTCATCCAGCGAGCCAGGCTACGTGGTGGTGAACGTAACGCGCGAAGGGGATGTGCTAATTATTCGAATGGTTAACTCCTACGACCCCAGCGCCAAACCCCAGCCAGGTACTGGCCTGGGTTTGCAATCACTAAAAAAACGTTTGCTGGCCAGTTTTGGGTTGGCGGCGGCAGTAACCACCCACGCCAGCGCCAAGGAATATTCGGTAACCCTGCGTATTCCGCTGCACCACCCGGTTGAGCCTGCGCAAACAGAATCTCATCCACAGGGAAGTCCAACATGAGCATCAGCGCATTAATCGTGGATGATGAAGCTCACGCGCGCCAGGGGCTGCGCCAACTGCTCAGCAATTTTGCTGATTTGCAAATATTGGCAGAGTGCGAAAACGGCGTGGCCGCGATAAAAGCTGTGCAGCAATTTAACCCGGAAGTCATTTTCCTCGATATCCAAATGCCCAAACTGGATGGCTTTGATGTGCTGGAGTTATTAGGGGAAGGCGCCCCCGCCGTAGTGTTTGTTACCGCACACGACGATTACGCCATTCAAGCCTTTGAAGCCAACGCGGTGGATTATTTATTAAAACCCGTCAGCCGCGAGCGCCTGGAAAAAACCTGGGCGCGCCTGCTGCAGCGCATAGCCGCGCAGGAGCCCGCCAGCGACAACAATCAAAAACTTATCCAGACTCACAAAAACCAACAGCTGCCCATCAGTCGCCTACTTATCCGCGACAAAGCCGAAGTTATCGTAATTCCTTGCAGCCAGGTAATGGCAATCGAGGCCGCCGACGATTATGTTGTCATCCACACCGCCAGCCAAAGCTATGTCAAACAAGAGCGCTTAAGTAATTTGGAGATCCAACTGGACCCCAAAATTTTCTGCCGCATCCATCGCAGCGCCATAGTCAATATAGATTTTTTAGCGGGGATAGAAACCGAGGGCAGGGACAACCGTTTTGCAGTATTGCGTAATAACAAACAGTTGCCGATTAGTCGTAGCGGTTATGCGCGTTTGGTGCAGTTGCTGTGACTTTGTGAGCTACCCGCTAATAACTTTTCTGGGACAGGAATAAGCGGTTTTGCTGTCTATCATTTC
>CBINKF010000316.1:0-4414 GCA_966251115.1 uncultured Cellvibrio sp. | reverse complement strand
TGAGGACATCGAGCGCGCGCTCGACTCCTTGCCGGACCGCGAGCGCAAGGTGATGATCAAGCAGTGGGCCAAGCGCGAGCGGGTCGACATTCTTTTTGCTCATGATCTGGGTCGGGCAACCCACGGCGACCGCCACCAATTCTATTTCAAACAGTTTATGGATGGCGGTTATCTCGCCATGCAGCAATTAAAAGCGGATGGCCGGGTAAGTGCACTCGGCTTGGGTGCCAATGAGTGACAGGTATGTGAAGAAGCCATGGCGCAGGGTGACTTCGACGGCTTTTTACTGGCGGGTCGCTACAGCTTGTTAGAGCAGGGTGCGCTGGCCAGTTTTTTTCCTCGCTGCGCCGCGCGCGGTGCTTCGGTCATTCTCGGCGGCCCATTTAATTCCGGCATTCTCGCCAGCGGTGTAAAAGGGGCAGGGCCTGTGTATTACAACTACGCGCCCGCACCTGCCGAAATTATCGAGCGTGTCGCCCAGTTGGAAATGGTGTGCGAAGAATTTGCAGTGTCTTTACCTGCGGCGGCGCTGCAGTTCCCTCTGGCCCATGTGCAGGTGGTTTCGGTCCTCGCCGGTTTCGCCAACCGCCAGCAGGTACAGCAGGCCGCGCGCTGGATGGAAGAAATTATTCCCGCCGAATTTTGGCAGCGCTTGCAAGATCTGGGTTTGCTTCATCCCGATGCCCCGCTTCCCGAGGCTTAACCTGGAGTCGCCTGTCAGGCGGTGGCCTTTTGGGGGAGCGATTTTTTGGAGGCGACTTTTTTGGGCAGCGAATTTTTTGGAAAGGATTTTTTGGAAGAGATTTTTGTGGAGTGAATTTTTTTGGATGCAATTATGACTAACAGCGCCAGCCAGTCTTCGGCGAATGGTAAACAACAACTGATTTTGCTTCACCCCAGCGACAATGTGCTGGTGTGTGTAGCGCAAATTTATGCTGGTGATTGGTTAACCATTGATGGTGAATCGCTGGTGGCACAACAAGCTATTGCGGTTGGTCATAAGCTCGCCCGCCGCCAGTTGCAGGTCGGCGATAAGGTATTGCGCTATGGCGCGCCCATTGGCTCTATGACGGCGGCGGCGGCAAAAGGCGAACATGTGCATATGCACAATATGAAAAGTGATTACATTCCCAGCCACACGCGCCAGTCGCAATCTGAAAAAAACAATTAATGTTACGCCCAGAGATTTCAGGAGTCGCCATGAATTCAGCCCCCAGCTTTCCCGCCTTTTTGCGCGCCGATGGTCGCAAGGGTATTCGCAATGTAATTCTGGTGGCTTACCTGGTGGAGTGTGCCCATCACGTGTCGCGTCGCATAGTAACCCTGGCAGATGATCTGGATGTGCATTTAATTGGCTTTCCCGGCTGCTTTCCCAACAGCTATGCCTATCAGATGATGCGCGCTGTGTGCACCCACGCCAATGTCGGCGGTGTACTGCTGGTATCGCTCGGCTGCGAAAGCATGAATCGCGAAAAATTACTCGCGGATATTCTCGCCTCCGGGCGTCCCGCCGAATTACTGGTTATTCAAGAGGCTGGTGGAACCAAGTCCACCATAGCGGCGGGCGTTGCGGCGGTTGCGCGTCTGCAGGCGCAGGCGGCACAGGTGAAGCAGGTGCCCATGTATTTGCACGAATTAATTGTGGGCACTATTTGTGGCGGCTCTGACGGCACCAGCGGCATTACCGCCAACCCGGCGGTGGGCCGCTGTTTTGACGCACTGGTTGCCGCCAACGCCACCTGTATTTTTGAGGAGACCGGCGAGTTGATAGGCTGCGAAACCATTATGGCCGAGCGCGCTATTACCCCCGAATTGGGTGCCGAAATTGAAGCCTGTGTGGAAAAAGCCGAGCGCTATTATCGCACTATGGGCTTTGGCAGTTTTGCGCCGGGCAATGCCGATGGTGGCCTCACCACCCAGGAGGAAAAATCCATGGGCGCCTATTCCAAATCCGGCTCATCACCCATTAGCGGTTTGATTAAGCCGGGCGATATTCCACCGACTGGCGGCTTGTATTTACTGGATGTTGTACCCGATGGCGAGCCGCGTTTTGGTTTTCCCAATATTTCAGATAATGCCGAAATTGTCGAGTTGATTGCCTGCGGCTCCCACGTGATTTTATTTACCACCGGGCGCGGTTCGGTGGTGGGCTCGGCTATTTCGCCAGTGATAAAAATTTGCGCTAACCCGGAAACCTATAATCGCCTGGCGGAGGATATGGATGTAAACGCCGGACGAATTCTTGAGGGCGGTGCCAGCCTGGATGAAGTGGGCGAGGAAATTTTGCAGCAGGTAATTGCAGTGTCGTCGGGCGAGCGCAGCCTGTCTGAGGCCATGGGGCACCAGGAATTTATTCTTACCTATAAAGCGTTTGAGCCCATTGGCCCCAGCTGTTTACCGGTAAGGCAAATCGCCTGACAAAATTGTTCGGGCATTAACGAGTCTTGGCAGACCGAAGATTGAGGCTGGTATAGCTCAATCTTCGTTTTACCATTTTTATCACAGCAAAATTCTGAGAATGTTATGAAACGTCTTGAGGGAAAAGTTGCCCTGGTTAGCGCCGCCGCTCAGGGTATTGGTCGCGCTGCTGCTGAATTGTTTGCCGCCGAGGGCGCGCGCGTTATCGCTACCGATATCAACGTGCAATTGTTAAGCGAGCTGCAAGGCTGCGAGCTGCGCGAATTAAATGTGCTCGATCAAGCCCAAATCCAAGCGCTGGCCGATGAGTTGGGTGGCATTGATATTTTGTTTAACTGCGCCGGTTTTGTGCACAGCGGTACTATTCTGGAGTGCGATGAAAAAGCCTGGCAATTTTCCTTCGATTTAAATGTCAGCTCCATGTACCGCATGATCCGCACCTTTTTGCCGGGCATGCTCGCGCGCGGTGGCGGGTCGCCAGCTCTATTAAGGGCGCGCCCAATCGCTTTGCCTAGGGCATGACCAAGGCGGCGGTCATCGGCTTAACCAAAGCAATAGCGGCTGACTTTGTCACCCAGGGTATTCGCTGCAATGCCATCTGCCCGGGCACAGTGCAAACCCCTTCGCTGGAGGCGCGCCTGCATGCCACCGGTGACTATGAAACGGCGCTGAAAAATTTTGTCGCCCGCCAGCCCATGGGGCGTTTGGGTACAGCGCGCGAAATGGCTGAGCTGGCCCTGTATCTGGCGAGCGATGCCTCCGCCTTTACCACCGGCACTATCAATGTGATTGATGGCGGCTGGAGTAATTAGGTTTTTTTGAACTTGAGAAAAAGATTATGAAACTACTGCGTTATGGCCCCCAGGGCCAGGAAAAGCCAGGCTTATTGGATGCCCAGGGCAAGGTGCGCGATTTGTCATCTGTGGTCACTGATATTAACGGCGCGACGATTGGCGCCGAGTCACTGCAAAAAATTGCGGCGTTGGATGTAAACAGTTTGCCGCAGGTAAATGCCGAGCGCTTCGGCCCTTGCGTAAACAATGTCGGTAAATTTATTTGTATCGGCCTTAATTATGCCGACCACGCCGCCGAGTCGGGTTTGGCCGTGCCCAGCGAACCTGTGGTGTTTATGAAAGCCACCAGTGCCATTACCGGCCCCAACGATAATGTGATCAAACCGCGCCATTCCACCAAGTTGGATTGGGAAGTGGAGCTGGGAATTGTTATTGGCAAACACGCCAGCTATGTGGAGCTGGAAGAGGCCATGGATTACATTGCCGGTTACTGTGTTATCAACGATGTGTCCGAGCGCAACTTTCAATTGGAGCGCGGCGGCCAGTGGGACAAGGGCAAGGGCTGCGACAGCTTTGGCCCCATAGGCCCTTATCTGGTCACCAAAGATGAAGTGGCGGACCCGCACAACCTGAACCTTTGGCTAAAAGTAAATGGCAAGGTTTTCCAAAACGGTTCTACCAAACACATGGTGTTTGGCCCGGCTTATTTGGTGCATTACCTCAGCCAGTTTATGAGCCTGCAGCCAGGTGACGTAATTAGCACTGGCACACCACCGGGTGTTGGCCTGGGTCAAAAGCCACCGCTGTATTTAAAGGAAGGCGATGTGATGGAGTTGGGTATCGAAGGTATGGGCACCCAAACGCAAACTGTGGTTAATGCTCGCTAAAAATATACCTAGAGGATTAGAAAATGCTAAAAAGATTTTTACTATCACTCAGCACATTAACCTTGGCCAATCTAACGTCGTTTGCGCAGGCCAGCTCGAGCCTGGAACTTTATGGAGAGCAGCCCCTTAAGGGATGGCATTGGCGCTTTGAGAATTACGAAGCCCATCAGGATTTATTTGCTGGCCAGGGGGTATTGTCCAAGGGTGATGTCAGTGCTGGCTTTGTCGATAAGTCTACCAACGAAAAGGCCGTTGCATTTAGTTGGCACGACGCCTGGCGCGCCGCCTTGAGCTTGGAGGGCGGTGCACCCCTCA
>CBINKF010000315.1:0-4437 GCA_966251115.1 uncultured Cellvibrio sp. | reverse complement strand
AAAACAATATCTCTGGCGTACCTGTGTTAGATAACGGCGATCTGGTGGGCATAGTCACTGGTCGCGATGTGCGCTTTGAAACCAATCTGGATGCAACTGTATCCAGCATCATGACACCCAAAGATCAGCTGGTTACCGTTAAAGAAGGGTTCACCCCCGAAGAAGTGCGCAACCTGCTGCACAAGCACCGCATCGAAAAAGTGCTGGTGGTTAACGACAACTTCGAGCTGACCGGCCTGATTACCGTTAAAGACATTAACAAAGCCGAAAAATACCCCAGTGCCTGTAAAGACCCAGAGGGTCGTCTGCGCGTTGGTGCTTCTGTGGGCACCAGCCGCGATACAGATGCCCGTGTTGATGCACTGGTAGAAGCTGGCGTAGATGTGCTGGTGGTTGATACCGCCCACGGTCACTCCAAAAATGTATTGGATCGCGTGCGCGCGATCAAAAGCAAATACCCTAATGTGCAGGTTATCGGCGGTAATATCGCCACCGGTGAAGCAGCCTTGGCGCTGGTTGAAGCTGGTGCTGATGCCGTTAAGGTGGGTATTGGCCCAGGTTCCATTTGCACTACCCGTATCGTTAGCGGTGTAGGCGTGCCACAAATTTCGGCCATTGCCAATGTGGTTGCCGCGCTTAAGGGGACCGGCGTTCCGGCGATTGCCGACGGCGGTATTCGCTATTCGGGTGATATTGCCAAGGCGGTGGTAGCTGGTGCCAGCGCGGTGATGATGGGCTCCATGTTTGCCGGTACCGAAGAGGCGCCGGGTGAGGTTGAGCTGTATCAAGGCCGTACTTACAAAGCTTACCGCGGCATGGGCTCACTGGGCGCTATGGCGCAAACCCAGGGCTCCAGTGATCGCTACTTCCAGGACGCCAGCCAGGGGGCTGAGAAGCTAGTGCCCGAGGGTATCGAAGGTCGCGTACCTTACAAGGGGCCGCTGGCGGCAATAGTTCACCAGATGATGGGCGGCCTGCGCTCAGCCATGGGCTACACCGGCTGTGGCGATCTGGAAGCCATGCGCACCCAACCAAAATTTGTTCGCGTAACGGCTGCGGGTATGGGCGAGAGCCACGTGCACGATGTGCAGATCACCAAAGAAGCGCCCAACTACCCCATAGGTGGCCGTTAATTTTTGCGCAGCGCCGTTTACCAAAAACTCGGGTTCGCCCGAGTTTTTCGTTTAATCGAATTCGTTTTTTATTGATTCAGGAACTAGCATGACCCAAGACATTCACGCACAGCGAATTCTCATTCTGGATTTCGGCTCCCAATACACCCAATTGATTGCGCGCCGCGTGCGCGAAATTGGCGTCTTCTCCGAAATTCGCGCCTGGGATATGAGCGACGAGGAAATTCGCGCTTACAATCCGCGCGGCATAATTCTTGCCGGTGGACCAGAGTCCACCACCGAAGCTGGCTCGCCGCGCGCGCCCCAGGCGGTGTTTGATTTGGGTGTGCCCGTGCTAGGTATTTGCTACGGCATGCAGACCATGGCGATGCAAATGGGCGGTATGGTGGAGTCTTCCAATTTGCGCGAGTTTGGCTATGCACAAATTAAAACCCACGGCAGTGCCAGTCTGCTCACCGATATTAAAGATCACGTCGATCACGACGGCAGCCCGCTGCTGGATGTGTGGATGAGCCACGGCGACAAGGTTACGCTTATGCCCGAAGGCTTTGAGCTGATGGCATCCACGCCATCTTGCCCAATTGCTGGCATGTACAACGAAGCAAAAAAATTCTACGGCGTACAGTTCCATCCGGAAGTGACCCACACCCTGCAGGGCAAGCGCATTTTTGAACACTTCGTGTTGCAGCTGTGCAGCTGCGAGCGCCTGTGGACACCAGCCAATATCGTTGAAGACGCCATTAAAAAAGTGCGCGAGCAAGTGGGTGCTGACAAGGTGCTGCTTGGTCTTTCTGGCGGCGTGGATTCCTCTGTGGTTGCCGCACTCTTGCACAAAGCCATTGGCGATCAACTGACTTGCGTGTTTGTCGATAACGGCCTGCTGCGCAAAAACGAAGGCGATCAGGTGATGGACATGTTCGCCAAGAACATGGGTGTGCGTGTCATTCGCGCCGATGCTGAGGAGCTGTTCCTGGGCAAACTGCATGGCGTTAATGATCCAGAGAAAAAGCGCAAAATTATCGGCGGTACTTTTATCGAAGTGTTCGATGCCGAGGCTACCAAACTCAAAGAGGTTAAGTGGCTGGCCCAGGGCACCATTTATCCAGACGTGATCGAGTCGGCTGCAGCTAAAACCGGCAAAGCGCACGTAATTAAATCGCACCACAATGTGGGTGGCTTACCCGAGGATATGGCCTTCCAATTGGTTGAGCCGCTGCGCGAATTATTTAAAGACGAAGTGCGTGCAATTGGTTTGGAGCTGGGTCTGCCCTACGACATGGTTTACCGCCATCCATTCCCCGGTCCAGGCTTGGGTGTGCGCATTCTCGGTGAAGTGAAAAAAGAATACGCCGATATTCTGCGCGAAGCTGATGCAATCTTTTTGGAAGAGCTGCGCGCAGCTGATTGGTATCACAAAACCTCTCAGGCATTTGCCGTATTCTTGCCGGTTAAGTCGGTAGGTGTGGTGGGTGATGGTCGTCGCTATGAGTGGGTCATCTCTCTACGCGCTGTGGAAACTGTAGACTTTATGACGGCACGCTGGGCGCACTTGCCCTACGATTTGCTGGAGAAAGTTTCCAACCGCATTATCAATGAAATCTCTGGTGTCTCGCGCGTTTGTTACGATGTATCGAGCAAACCACCAGCCACCATCGAGTGGGAATAAATTATCGATTGGAATTTTTGTGCCGCCCAGGGAAGGGCCTCTCGCGTGAAATTCTGTAGACCCATTGCCTATGATCAGCACTATGCAGCGCTTTTACCGCAGTTTCCGCCATTTGCGTTCGGGTAGATTTACCTCTATTTGTATCGGGTTGCTTGCAACAGTATCGATTGTTGTAGCCAGCCCTGCACTGGCTCAGCTTGAAGCTCAAGCAAGCGCTGGTGAGCAGCACCTATCAAGTGCAAGTGCGAAAGCTGTAGATGTGACGGTCGCTTTGCCTGCCGGCGCCGGGGCTGCCAGTTCAAACACCGGTCGCATGCCCCAAGCCAGTACCTCATCCGTTAAATCTGCAGCTGCTGCGACGGTTGACTTCGCTGTTGCACGTTCATCGGATGCAAGCTTGTCAGATGAAAGTTCTTCGGTTGCAGGCTCGTTGGTTGCGAGTTCCTCGGTTGTAAGCGCGTCAATTGCAAACTCTTCTGTTGCAAGCCCTTCAGCTGCTGACGGCGAAAAAAGCAGTTTGATTTCATCTGTGCCTAGTTCATCCCCGGCAACCAGTTCGGTGTCGTCTGCGAGTGTGGCGGCTGCAAATAGCTCGCTAAAGGTTCGCGGCAATACTGCTAGTTCATCCTCTTCGCAAATAAGTTTATCCTCGCTGCCCGTGTTTTCTTCATCATTCGCGTCAGCAAATATTTCATCTCAGTCTGCCGAGAGCTCAGCGGCTGCCCTGGAGGCTTCGTCTGTTTCGGCTTTACCTAAAGCCGAAAATATGGATTTGCGCAAAGTGGTGGATGTGAGTTCTTCTTCGTCAGCTGTGCCGGAAGCGTCTTCCGCGTCTTCGGCGATGGCGATTGGTGACACGGCGGCGAGTAAAGCGGTTATGTCGACGCAGTCCAGCGCCCAGAGTTCAGTTGCTGTTAGCCAGGTGGCTGAGAGCAACAGCTCGTCAAACCAAAGTTTAATGAGTGTGGATGAGGCGTTAGCCATGGATACCTCGTCCAGCAGTTCGGAGTCATCGTCATTAAGCCCATCCAGGTTTTTGTTGGGGCACGAAGTTCCACCTAACACTGCAACACGTTTGACCTGGATACCTGATGAGGTGCCCAGTGGATTTACGGAGGAGACACCGGTGTTGGTTATTAATGGTGCCAAGCCGGGGAAAACTCTCTGCCTTACTGCAGCGGTTCACGGCGATGAGTTAAATGGTATAGAAATGATTCGCCGCGTTATGTTTGGTATAGACGCCGAAAAACTCACCGGTGCAATAATTGGCGTTCCTGTGGCCAATATAATGGGGTTCCGTCGCAATACCCGTTATTTACCCGACAGGCGCGATTGGAATCGCTACTTTCCCGGCAATACCCGCGGCAGCTCCGCCTCGCGCATGGCCTATTCGTTTTTTACCCAGGTAATTATGAAGTGTGACGCGCTGGTGGATTTGCACACCGGCTCATTTCATCGCACCAACTTGCCGCAGCTGCGCGCCGATTTATCCAACGAAGAGGTGGCCAAATTTGCGCAAAACTTCGGTTCCATTGCAGTGTTAAACAGCAGGGGCAATTCCAGTTCGCTGCGCGTTGCTGCGGTTAAGGCGGGCATTCCGGCGGTGACCATTGAGGCCGGCGAACCCATGGCCATGCA
>CBINKF010000314.1:0-4441 GCA_966251115.1 uncultured Cellvibrio sp. | reverse complement strand
TGGCGGTGTTAATGGAAACCCTTACGTTCAGCTCGTTTCCTCAGCGTGCGCGGCGGATTAGCGACAGGGTGGTCGCCGTCGACCTGGCGGAACAGGGCGCCGATTTTTGCGAGGTGTACCGCTACTTTCTTGAGCGCGGCATCAGCGAGCACGATAGCTACCGGGTTACCCAGCGCGTGTTTCGCGGCGGCACACTCACCGGCGGCTCGGTTTTTACCAAGGATATTTCCTATGTAAAAGGTTTTGTCGAGAATGTAAATTTTTTGCGCAGCGCGATTCACTCGGGGGTGCCGGAAATTATCCCCATGCTGTTTGTGGGCAAGGTGACACTCGACGATATTCCGCTTCTGTACGAGCGCTATCTGGATGGGGTAATCGCAGCCCCCAAGCACCTACCACCCATGTTTAAAAACCTTAACGGCCTCTATGTCTGGTTTGGTTTTTCCAGCAGTCTATCGCTGATGGATATAGCGCGGGTGCAGCAGCATTTCAGCAAGCGCTTTTGCCAGCTACCCGCACAGGCACGCACAAGCCCGTCAACCACGATTACAGATACAGAATTGGATTGAGCCAGCCCCGAACATCATGACTTATTACAAAGTAGTATTTTCTGGCGAGAATATTTTTTTTGAGAACGCGAGCGCAATGAGCGAATCGGCTAGCGCCCAGCCCATTGTGGGGTTTATCAGCTGCCGGTTAATTCAGGCAGCTTCCGAGGAGTTGGCGATTGCCACTGCCAAACGCGATCTGCTGGTGCATTGGAACCAGAGTTTTAACGCCGACCGCAAACTGGGCATGCCCAAACTGCACCTGGAGCACATTGCCCCGGTGAGCCGCTGGTTCAAACCCAAAATTCACAACGACTACTATTGGTTTACCGATTCTGCTCACAAGCTGGAGCAACTCAGTAAATTTACCCGCGAACCAGGGCGCTGGTTTTGGCAGCGCGCCTGAGGTGATCAGGCTGTTGCAGCAACCTGGGTTGAATTTAACAGGCCCAGCATAAACTTGACCTGACCTTCAACAAGGGCTTCAACACGCCCGGACAAGGGGGAGTGCCCAACCCACTCGAAACGCCAGCGATAGAGTGCATCGGCCTCATCGACAGTGCGCATTTCGATCAGATCGAGACGGCGGCCATCCAAGCCAAAGTATTCACGCAATTGAAACGCCAGAGTTTCGGCGTTCTTACCAAAAAAGTGCGGATTGTTATCCGGCGCCCTGGCAAACACCAGGTCGCGCCCCTGGTGCTGAAGATGGCAAACATCGAGGTGAATCGGCTGCCCTAAGCGGTTGTGCAAGGCGAGACGCTGAAATGGGTGCATCAACATTGTAAATCCCAATGTGCTTTTTATAGGTCTGGTGAAGTTCACCGGACTGGTTGATTTATCCGCCCTGAAACAATGCAAATACCGCGGGGCAAAACACGACGGGGCGGCAGTCTACGCACAATTTGTGACACTTCAAGCAAAAGTGTCACTGGAGCCTACAAAAACCATTTTCCATAATTAACTGTTACTTATTTTCCGCCACTGAGGCGACAAGTAACACTTTAAAAACAATCACTTAGCCTCCCTGACTGGCTACATGGGGTTGGACTTAAACCGCTCGCCAAGGTTCACTGCCAACTCATAATTAATTGTAAAAGCCGGGTTATTGGACTTGCCGCCCCGAGAGCGGGCCAGCAATTTGTAGTAATTCGTAAAATAGCTGAACCAACCGATTGAGCCATGGTCTTTAGGCGACGCATCCCAAGGCTTTTAAGGTTGCAGCACCAGCAGCTCGACAATTGTCCCGACCGCGCCAGAAGTCTTTGCGCAAGTCGCGGGGGATTTGATTGACACAGGCCGTCGCGGCACAGAGAATCACCGACCAGTTTTGCAAAACCAGGAATAAACTGAATGAATATTGATCGTCTTACGCTGTTTTTACAGCGCTCCGGCCTGATTGTGTCGCTTACGGCCGGCCTTTTTGCGCTCACCGCCTGTGGCGGTGGAGGTGGCGGTAGCAAGTCCTCTTCCAGCGCTTCCAGCTCATCCGTCTCGTCTTCCAGCAGCTACTCCGCCGCCTCTGTGCCCGCCAACGGCTCAGGTACCTGGCCAAGCGTGCAAGTGTCAGCCACCGGCATCAAAACACTGACCTTCAACTGGACCGCAGTAACCGGTGCTGCCAGCTACAAGCTCTTTAAAAACCAGGGCGGCAACAGCGGTTATACCCAGGTGGGTGATGCGGTAACCGGCACCAGCGCAACTGATACCATCAGTGTTCATGTGCAGGACTGGATCAACACCCGCTACCAGGTAGTCGCCTATGACGGCTCAGGTGCGGAACTGACCGATGGTCAATCCGACATTACTTTCTCCGCCACCGAAATGGTTAAAGCCATTGGCTATGTTAAAGCCTCCAACACCGACGAAGGCGATTGGTTTGGCTGGAGCATCGCACTCTCGGCTGATGGTAAAACCCTGGCCGTAGGCGCACCGGCGGAAGACTCCAAGGCCACTGGCGCCAACGGCGATCAAACCAATAACGAGAGCACTAACGCCGGCGCTGTTTACGTGTTTGTTAAAGATGACAGTGGTCTGTGGAGCCAGCAGGCTTACCTCAAGGCCTCCAACACCGAGCAACCCAATCTGAATATTGCGCGCTTCCTGCCCAATGACCGCTTTGGTTACCGCGTTGCGCTATCCGATGACGGCAACACCCTGGCAGTTTCGTCGCTGCTGGAGGACAGCCCTTCCTACGGCATTAACTGCAACCAGGACAATTACGAGATCACCACCGGCGTAACCTCATCCAGCTCCTCATCCAACGATCCTTCGGATGATTATATTAGAGCGCAGAACTACAACGTTGGTGCCGTGTATATGTTTAAACGCACCGGCACTGATTGGACACAAACCGCCTATGTCAAGCCCCACTACAGTCTGCTGGAACTGAGCGTACAACAGTCCAGCGAAGAAACCGGCCTGCGTTTTGGCGAGACCCTGGCGCTTTCCGGCGATGGCAAAACCCTGGCGGTGGGCGCTACTACAGATAGCCTCGGCATCGCCGGCGCGCGCACCTTCAGCAGCTCATCCAGCAGCTTGGGTTGCTACATCTATTATCCCAGCAGTTCTTCCAGCTCCAGTTCTTCCAGTTCCAGCTCTAGCAGCTCTAGTAGCAGCTCCAGCTCAACCAGCTCCTATTCTGGCGGCAACCTCTCTGGTGCTGTTTACATCTACACACTGGGCAACGATAACTGGGAAGAAGAAGCCTATGTGCGTGCCACCAATGCCGAAGCGAGTGATAGTTTTGGAACCAGTATTGCTCTGTCGACTGACGGCAATACCCTTGCTGTAGGTGCTATTGGTGAGGACAGTGACGCGACCGGTATTAACGGCGACGAATCGGTAAATGCCTGCTATTACAGTCCGGACATTTCCACGGCTAGCGACGCCACAACAGACAAATTCCTGTCAGCTTCCTATGCCGTTGATAGCGGATGCGACAAAAAGAGCCGGCTTGGTCTGCTGCAAAATGGCGCTGCTTATGTATTTACCCGCAGCGAGAAAACCTGGACCAAGCAGGGTTACTTTAAACCAGCTGCTGCCTATGCAACCTACTATGTAAAAACACTGTACGGCTATGCGGTTGACCTTTCTGGCGATGGCAACACTCTCGCCGTGGGTGCCGTGGGCGATGCCAGCACCGCCAGCGGTATCAATGGTGACGCCAGCGCCAACGATGTAAACAATGCCGGCTCGGGCGCCGTTTATCTTTACCTGCGCACCGGCAGTAGCTGGGCGCAACAGGCCTATATCAAGCAAGATAATCCAAAAGCGGGAATAGCGTTTGGCGAGACCCTGAGTCTCTCCAAAGACGGCAATATGCTTGCTGTTGGCACTCATCAGGATCCGAGTGCAGCGATAGGCATTAACGGCGACGAGGGTGACACCTCCGCCACCAACGCCGGTGCGATTACCATCTACCAACGCTCAGCTGGCAGCTGGAGCAAATCCAGCTATGTGAAATCCAGCAATACCCAGGCAGAAGATCGTTTTGGCGTTAGCGTCGACCTGTCGGAGGACGGCTCCACCATGGCTGTGGGAGCTCACCGCGAAAGCAGCAATGCCACAGGTGTTGGGGGTGATCAAACCAACAATGACAAAGAGGCGTCAGGTGCGGTTTATCTTTACTGATCCCGCCCGCTGACCACCAAAAAGGGATGCCTCGGCATCCCTTTTTATTGGCTTGAATATCAATCAAAAGCTTGAGCTACAGCTGCCAGGTAATTTCCATACCTAGGCCATCAGCCGCTTCAAAGCCGCGACAGACCCATAAATCCCCAACCGCCGCCAACTGCTCACCTGAATAAATCAAGGGTACAAACTCCCGCAGCCAGGGCTCCAGGCCGTATTCCTGCAGCAATTTTTTAAGTGTTTGGGAGTGCAGGCGCCGC
>CBINKF010000313.1:0-4443 GCA_966251115.1 uncultured Cellvibrio sp. | reverse complement strand
TGGCCACGTCCATCAGCGTGAGCAAAGTCAGCAGCAGTTGGTCGGTGCAGATTGAAGCGGAAAATTACAGCAACCAAAGCGGTGTGCAAACGGAAGCCTGCAGCGAAGGCACCTTAAATGTGGGCTGGATTGATGCGGGCGATTGGTTGGTGTACAGCACTGTGACTTTCCCCAGCAGCGGTAGCTACAAGGTGGAATACCGCGTGGCCAGCCCGAGCGGATCACTGCTGTCGCTGGATTTAAACGGTGGCGCTATTCAATTGGGGCAGGTGGCTATACCAGCTACCGGCGGTTGGCAAAACTGGACAACGGTGTCGCACACAGTGCAAATCAATGCCGGCACATACAACCTGGGCCTCTACGCGCCGCAATCCGGTTGGAATATCAACTGGATCAAAATCACCAGGCTTTAAGGTGAAGATTATTTCTCGCTGATTTTTCTCCTCAGTCCTTGCGGGCTCAAAATGAGCCCGCCTTTTTTATCCTCGCTAATTAGTACCACTTGCCAATTTATTAAATTGACCCGCGCAATTAAAAACTCACCCTCACACCCAACTGAATATTGCGCCCGGCTTCCGGTGCTATATCGCGTAAAAACGATGAGGCGTTGCGAATTTCGCTGTTGGTCAAATTGCCGCCTTTTAAAAACACCAGATAGTTGTTTGCGCCTGCGTCCCAGTGATAGCTGATGTTGGCGTCCACACGGGTATAGCTGGCGGTGGGTTCCTCGTTTGTGCCCGGGTGCTCCTGGGCGCTGGCATGGCTGGCGCTCAGGCTCGCGCTCCAGCGCTCCAGCGTATAGCGCAGCTCGCTGCCGTAGCGTTTGGGCGGCACTCGCGGCACATAGCTGCCGTCGTCCAGGCGTGCATTTACACTGTCACCAAAGAGACGCAGCGACAGGCTATCGCTCAAATGAATGTTGGTTTCTATTTCCACGCCTTTAAAGGTCGCGCCTGTTTGGCTGTAGCGAAATTGTTTTAAGCCATCCTGCTCGGCGCCGGTGGCGCGCGCGTAAATAAAATCGCCTATGTCGTTGTAGTAGGCGTTAATCGAGGCGCTGATCAATTCGCTATGCCAGTGATAGCCCAGCTCCAGGTTGTGGCTGGTCTCCCGGTTTAATCCGGTATCGCCCAGCAGATAAGCGCCTGTGGCCGGGTGGGGGCCGTCGGCGAGCAACTCCTCGACACTGGGCGCGCGCTGGGATTGCGCCAGGCTGAGAGTGGCGCGCTGATTGGGGCTAAAGTGCCAGCTGGCGGAGGCGGAAAAGTTGCTGCTGCTGTGGCTCAGGCTCTGGCCTTGGTCGGGGTTAATTTTTTGCTGTTCAGCGCGCGCGCCCAGCTCCAATTGCCAGGCGCCGATTTTGCGCTCCTCGACAATAAAAATACCCTGGTTGGAAATGTCCGAGCGGGGGATAAAGGCCTCTTCGCCTAAAGCGGCAAAGTCGCGCTGGGCCAGTTGCAAGCCTATGGCGCCCTGCCATTCCCCAAGTTTTTGATGCACGGCCTCGATTCGCCCCTCCCAGGCGTTGTTGGTAAAACGTGTGCCTGGCTGGCCGTCTTCCATCTCGGTGTGTTCATAGTCGTTGTGGCCCAGGCGCAGGTCGACTTTTGCTATGCCGTCTATGGGGTTGAGCAGCCGGCCTTTAAGGTCGACGCGGGTCTGCTGCATGTCGATGCGTACTGATTCGTCTTCTGCCGGGTCCAGGGGTATGCCGTAGTTATTGGCCTCCTGGCTCAGCGCCAGGCCGAGGAATCCGCTGTCGCCTATATAGCTGAGGCCGGCGGTTTCACTGTGGGCCTGGGCGTCGGTATTGGCGATATAGCCGTTGCTGGTTTGCTCGGCATAAGCCGGGTCGCGCGCGGCGCGGCCGGGGATGTCCAGGTTGTTGTTGTCGCGGCTGACACCATCGAGATGCCAGGCGAAGTCGCCCGCCGCACCTGTGGCACTGGCGACGGCGGCGGTTTCGTCACTGGCGCTGCCATAGCGCAATTCCACACCGCCCTCTATGCCGTCGGGCAGCTGCTCGGGAATGCGGTTGTCGAGCACATTCACCACCCCGCCAATCGCGCCGCTGCCATAGCGCAGCGCCGCCGGCCCGCGCAGCACCTCGATGCGGCTGGCGAGCAGCGCTTCGGCAGTAACCGCGTGGTCGGGGCTGGCGGCCGAGGCGTCCATGGTGCCGATAGAGTCCTGCATAACTTTGACGCGGTTATCGCTCTGGCCGCGAATAATGGGCAGACCCACGCCCGGGCCAAAACTGGCGGAGCTGACACCGGGCAGACCGTTAAGGGTTTCGCCCAGGGTGCTGGCGGCGCGCTCGCGCAGTTGGTTGCCGCTGAGGCTGGCAACCGCCTGGTTGATGGCGTCGCGGCTTTTGGCCAGGGGTGAGGCGGTGACCAGCATTTCCTCTACATCGGTATCCGTGGTGGCCGCCCAGGCGTTTATTTGAGGGGCTACCGCAAGGGCGAGGCCAAGCGCAGATCTGACAAAAAAGCGGGTCTTGGGTTGAATGGAGTGATGATTAAATGTTTGTACAGCGAGTGGTTTGGCAAACAGATTGTTGCGCATGAAGTGCTCCGCGAAAAAATACCAGTGCGCGCCGCTGGATGCACTCCGAAGCGGCGGGCAAAAAATTCAGGAAATAGCAAAAGCGCCAGCCAAAGCGGCTAGCGAAAAATTTGCAATGGGAATTCAGGCGGAGAAAACAGGTGGCGCGCGGCTGCGAAAAGCGAGTCGATGGGGGGCAGAGGGTTGTTGGTAACTGGCGCTGACACCCAGGCAAAAACCAAAGGCCGCCAATAGAATCGGGACCTCGCTGGGCAGGGTTTTGTCAAAGGAGACTGAGTGCTGGCAGATGGCGCAGTCGGCGGCTTCGCGCGCTTTGTGGGCGTTGTGATCATGCGCCAGCTCGATGAGCGAACTGAGCAGCAACACCGCCATAAGCGCATAGAGCCAGCGCCGCCAGTGGTTGGCGAAGGCTGGCGCAAAGCGCTGGGCGAAAGGATTGTTACTGCGGGAAGTGCTCATGGTGCCCAATCTAAAAAAATGCGCGTTTGGGTGCAAGTAATTTATGCAATGAGTGGGGACCTGGGTCTAGCCGAGGCGTTAATCCCGCGCCTCGGGAGCGACAAATTTAACCGGGCGGAACTGCTCCAGGCTCGGGTGGGGCATATCGCGCCAGTTGTCTTCTGGCAGGGGTGGTATGGGGGCAGGTGTGGCCAGGGGCGGGTGTTCTACCGCTAATAATTCGGTCAAGGTTTGCAGCACCTCGGGGTTTTGGGTTTCATCCGGGCTGAGCAGAATTTTGTGCTCGCGGCATTTACGCCCCAGGTCGAGGCTGGAGGAGTAGCGCACTATAGGTGCCGACAGTACCAGGCCGGTAAGGATGGGCAGCAGCCACCAGAAAAATATCGGCGCATAGGCGAGTGTCAGCCCGCCCCAGAAGAGCGCTATCAGGGTAATTTTGGAGGTGCGCTCAATCGATTCGCTCCAGGGCAGCAGGCGACCTTCGCGATCCTGGGAATCCCAGTTCACTTTAAAACCGAGCAGCACTGACACCACAAAGTAAGCGTGGTAGCCCATCATGATCGGGGCGATCAACACCGCGAACCAGGTTTCCACAAACGCGCCTTTAATAATCGCCCAGGCACCGCCAAAGGCCGCGCGTCTGTGGGTGAGGGCGACAATGACACCCAGCGCTTTGGGGCCCATGAGCAGCGTGGTGGTGAGCAGTATCAAACCGACAATTTCACCGGTTTTGGCGATGGGCCAGTCGGGATAGAGCTGGTAGGCCTGGGTGAAATAGACATTGGAATTGAGCGCGCGCACCACCGCATCGGCAGTGCTGAGCACCAGCATCAGCAGCCAGATAAACGAGGTGATATAGGCGATAGCGCCAAATAAAAAGTGCAGGCGACTGATAAAGTGCATGCCGGGCAAATCGATAATGCCCAGGTGCTGGATATTGCCCTGCACCCAGCGGCGGTCGCGCTTGGCGTAATCGATGATATTGCAGGGCACCTCTTCAAAGCTGCCTTCTATATCCGTTAATAAAAACACGTCCCAGCCGGCGCGGCGCAGCATGGCGGCTTCGACAAAATCGTGGCTGAGAATATCGCCGCCAAAAGGCGCGTGGCCAGGCAGCGGCGGCAGGCCGCAGTGGTCGATAAAGGCGCGCAGGCGGATGATGGCGTTGTGGCCCCAGTAGTTGGACACGTTCATCTGCCAGAAGGCGGTGCCGGTGGCGAGCATGGGGCTGTAGAGTACGGCGGCAAACTGCACAAAGCGGCCAAAAAAGGTGGTCTGGCGCACCGGGATGGGAATGGTCTGGATCAGTCCGCAGCGGGGGTTGGCCTCCATGGCGCGGGTCATGCGCACCAGGGCGTCGCCGGTCATTACCGAGTCGGCGTCAAGTACCAGCATGTGCTCATAATTTTGGCCCCA